>NZ_JBPKJK010000233.1:0-10795 GCF_051756985.1 Saccharothrix sabaoui | reverse complement strand
GGGGCAGGCGTCGTTGAGCGGACCGCCGTCGGCGAAGTCGCCCACGACCTGACCGCCGCCGTTGAGCAGGTCCACGCCGTCGCCGCCGAACATGTCGTCGTCACCCCCCTGGCCGTAGACCCGGTCGTCGCCCGCGCCGCCGACCACGAGGTCGTCGCCGTCCAACGCGCAGACGACGTCGTTGCCCTGGAGCCCGTAGATCGTGTCGTCGAACGGCGTCCCCAGGATCACGTCGGGCAGGTTCGTCCCGAACGTGACCACCCCGGGCACGGCGAAGATCGTGGGCGCGAGCCCCGCGCACGCCTGGGCCCAGGGCGGCGGCACGGGGTCGTCCGAGGCGGAGGCGGTGCCGCTCGCCGCGAGCAGCCCGCCGCCCAACACCAACGCGCCCGCACCCGCGAGCGAGGTCAACCTGGTGCGCATGGTCATGTCCGAGCCTCCGTCTTGCCGGTCGTGACGCCTCCTGGCGGCACCGCACCAGGTTCCGCACCGGGCGCTAGCCAGGCGTTAACCACGGGGCCGCCACCCCGGTGCCGCCCGCCGACCACGGGCGCGCGCCGGTGAACCGTCCGGACGCGGCCGGCCGGGTGACGGGGGGCCGGTCCGCTTGTGGTGACCGGCCCGGCGCGCCGAGAGTCCCCGGTCCGGGGATTCGCGAGGGGGCGGCATGAGGCGTGCGTCGGCGGCTGTACTGGTGGTCGTGCTGGTGGTGGTCGGGTGGACGCCCCCGGCGGCGGCGGTGGCGGCGGGCCTGACCATGCAGGTCGTGGCGCACGAGGACGACGACCTGCTGTTCATGAACCCCGACCTCGACCAGACCATCCGCACCCGCACGCCCACGGTGACCGTGTTCGTCACCGCCGGGCAGATCACCGGGGCGGGCGGCACGGACGAGGAGCGCGCCCGCAACCGGCAGCGCGGCATCCAGGACGCCTACGCGCGGATGGCGGGCGTGCCGGACGTCGACCCGGGCGCGCAGGAGGAGTGGCGCGGCGCGCTGGTGCCCGTGGCCGGGCGGCAGGCCGAGCGGTACGTGCTGGCCGGCCGGGACGATGTGCAGCTGGTGTTCCTGAACCTGCGCGACGGCCGGCTCGGCGCGGTGCGCGACAGCGGGGCCGTGGACCTGACCGTGGTCCCGGCCGGCGGACTGGTCACGACCTCCTACTCCTACGACCGGGCGGGCGTCGTGGCGGCGCTCGCCGGCCTGATGGACGCCTACCGGCCGACGCTCGTGCGGGCGCAGGACCCGCTGCCGGACGCCCGGTACGCGGGCGACCACTCCGACCACGTGGCCGCCGCGCGGTTCGCCGACGACGCCGTCCGCGCCCACGGCGGGCAACCGGCGCAGGTCCACTACCGCGACTACAACAACACCAGCGTGCCGAACAACCTGTCGGCGTCCACCCTGGCGCGCAAGAGCTCGATCTTCGACCAGTACCTGCGCTACGACGGCAACACCGGCCTGCGCGGCTACCTGGCGGGCATGAACCACCGCTGGCCGCGCGGCACGGCGTGGTCCGGGCGCAACGCCGACGGGCGCCCGCAGCTGTTCGTGGTGCGCGGCGGCGTGCCGCACACCTACTGGCAGACGCCGTCCGGCCCGTGGGCCGGACCGGGCGGCCTCCCGGACCCCGGCGGGCCGCTCGCGCAGGGCCTGGCGGTGGCCCTGGGCCCGGACGGGCGGCTGGAGCTGTTCGCGCGGCGGCAGACCGACCACCACCTGCTGTCCCTGCGGCAGACCGCGCCGAACGGCGGGTGGAGCGGGCCGTGGACGGACCTCGGCAACCCGAACACCGCCTTCGGCAACGCCGACCAGGTGGGGCTGCCGGCGGTGGCCGCCAACGCGGACGGGCGGCTCCAGGTGTTCGTCAAGAACGGCGGCGGCGGGGTCAGCGCGAAGCACCGCACGGCGACCGGGTGGAGCGACTGGGTCGACCTGTTCGGCACGGACGTGCAGGACGGGCTGACCGCGGTGACGACGCCCGGCGGCACCGTCGAGCTGTTCGCGTCGACCCGGTCGCGCCTGCTGCGCTGGTACCAGGCCCAGCCCAACGGCACCTTCACCCGAGACGAGACCCTGCCGTCGGCCGTCCCGGCCGGTCCGCCGTCGGCGACCCTGGCGCAGGACGGCCGCGTCGAGGTGCTCTACCGGCGGGCCGGCACGGAGGAGGTCGTGCTCACCGTGCGGACGGCCGCCGGCTGGGCCGGTCCGGTGGTGCTCGGCGGGCACGGCGGCGTGGGCCAGGTCGCGGCGGTGACCGCGCCGCCGGGAGCGGACGCCCGCGTCGTGGTGCTCCAGCGCAACGGCGGCACGGGCGTGAGCGCGGCGCGGCAGCAGGGGCCGAACGCCGGCTACGGGACGTGGACCGACCTGGGCGGTGTGGTCGCCGACTCCCCGACCGCGGTCCGGGACGCGCGGGGCGCGCTGGTCGTCGCCGCCGTCGGCACGGACGGCGCCGTCCACCTCCGCACCCAGCAGTCCGCCACCGCCGACAGCCCGTTCGGCCCCTGGCAACGCCTCTGACCTCCACCGGCACCCGCGAGACGCGGCTCTTCACCGTCGCCTCCGGCGGGCGCGGTTCGCGCGATGCCCGCCGGAGGCGGTGCGGGAGCGCGCAGTCCCGGGATGCCGATCTTGATTCGTGCCGGCGGTTCGGTGAGACTGCCCGGCGTGCCCACGGCTTCCGACTTCCGGCGCGTGCTGCGCGAGGCGTCCCTGCGGGTGACGGGACCCCGGGTGGCCGTGCTCTCCGCGGTGCACGCCCACCCGCACGCGGACACCGACACGATCGCCGGCGTGGTCCGGGAGCGCCTCGGCGCGGTGTCCCACCAGGCCGTGTACGACGTGCTGCGCGTGCTGACCGCCGCCGGCCTGCTGCGGCGCGTCGAACCGCCGGGGTCCGCCGCGCGCTACGAGGCCCGGGTCGGGGACGACCACCACCACGTCGTGTGCCGGTCCTGCGGCGCCGTCGCCGACGTGGACCGGGTCGTCGGCGTCGCCCCCTGCCTGACCGCCGCCGACGACCTCGGCTTCACGATCGACGCGGTCGAGGTCGTCTACCGGGGCCTGTGCCCCGGCTGCTCCGGCGGGTGAGCGAGGAGCGCCGCCAGCTCGGCCGGCCTGGTGATCATCGGCCAGTGCCCCGAGTCGAGGTCGGCGAACTCGACGTGCCCGGCCGCCGCCAGCTCGGGCACGTCGCCGTCGGCGACCCACCCCCGGGCCTGCTCGGGCGAGAACTCCGGGCACACGACCAGGACCGGCACCCCGTACCGGCGTTCGTCGGTCAGGCGCACCACGCCCTTGCTCACGCCCTCGGGCACCGGGACGGCGGCGGCGGCGAAGCGCTCCCTGGCCGCCTCGTCGAGGTCGGCGGAGTCCGGTCCCTCGAACACCTCCCAGCCCGGGAAGGGCACGACGCCGTCCACCGGTTCGAAGAAGTCCGCGTAGGGCCGCCCGTCGCCGGTCGGGAAGCCGCCCACCAGGACGACCCCGGCCACCCGGTCCGGTCGCGCGTCGGCGGCGAGCCAGGCCAGCGTGCAGGCGGCGGAGTGCCCCACCACCACGGGGTTCCCGGACGCCGAGTCGACGGCGGCCAGCACCGCGGCGACCTGGTCGTCCAGGGTGGCGGAGGTCGACCCGTCGCCCTGTCCGGGCAGGGCGACGGGCACGGCGCAGTGGCCGAGCGCCTCCAGCTCGGGCACGACGCCGTCCCAGGCGGACGCGTCGAGCCAGAGACCGGCGATGAGCAGGACGTCCACGGTCAGCTCCCCTCGTGCGGTGCTGCCGGAACCGGTGCGGCCGGACCCGGTGCGGTCGGACCCGGTGCGGCGGGGGTGCGGTCGTGCGGTTCGGTCATGGGCGCCACGCTACGACCGGTTCCGGACGATCCGCTTCCGGTTCGTCCCGGGAGGACTACTCTCCTCGCGTGCCGAGCGACGCCAGCCCCACCGCGCGGGCGCTGCGCGCCGTCGAGATCCTGCGGACCCGCCCCGGGGTGACGGCCGGCGAGCTGGCCGACCGGCTCGGCGTCACGGAACGCGCCGCGCGCCGGTACGTCGGCATCCTCCGCGAGGCGGGCATCCCGGTCGAGTCGACCAGGGGGCCGCACGGCGGGTACCGGCTCGGCCGCCGCACGCGGCTGCCCCCGATCGTCTTCACCGAGCCGGAGGCGCTGGGCCTGGTGATGGCGGTGCTCGACGGCCGACCGGCCGCCGCGGCCGCCGACGACCTCGTCGGCACCGCCCTGGACAAGGTCATCGGGGCGCTGCCCGAGAACGTGGGCCGGCAGGCCGCCACCCTGCGGGAGCACGCGTCGGCCGCGCCCGACCGGTCGGCGGCCCGGCCCGACCCCGGCACCACGGGCGCGCTCGTCGCCGCCGTCGCGGCCCGCCGCCGGGTGCTGGTCGCGTACCGGAGCGGGGCCGGCGACGAGTGGGAGGCCGAGGTGGACCCGTGGGCGGTCGTCGTCCGCCACGGGCGCTGGTACCTCCTGTGCCGCTGCCACCGGGCGGAGGCGGTCCGCACCTACCGGGTCGACCGGGTCCGCGCGGTCCGGGAGACCGGGCGCGGGTTCGAGCCGCCGGAGGGCCTCGACCCGGTGGCGGCCGTGGAGGAGAACCTGGGCGTCGGGTGGGACTTCCCGACGCGCGTGGTGTTCCACGCGCCGCGGGCCGAGGTGGCGCCGTGGGTGCGCCCGCCCATGGGGCGGCTCGAACCGCTGGGCAGCGGCTGCGTGCTCATCGGCAGCACGAGCAACCCCGCCATGTACGCGCAGGAGTGGCTGGCGACCGTGCCGTTCGCCTTCCGCGTCGAGGGCGGGCGGGAGCTCCGCGCGGCGGTCGCGGCGGTCGCCTCGCGCTTCGCCGCCGCCCTGACCGATCGGCCCCTCTCGAAGGGGTGATTCGGTTACCCCGAACGTGGGGCGCACCGACACACCCGCCGTGGCGCCCGGACCGCTGTGCTTGCATCGACGGCGTGGACGGCAGACCGAACCACTTCGCCGTCGAGGGGGACGTCGGCACCGTCGTCATCGGCGACCACGACGTCCTGTGCGACCGCCGGGGCACGACGACGAGCCCGACGCGCCCGCCCACCGCGCGCCGCCGCACCCCGCCGCCCTCGCTGCTGTGGGCGACCCGGGACGCGCCCCTCGGCCGGGAGGCCGAGCTGCGCGCGGTGCACGACCACCTCGACGCGCGGCGGCACGTGCAGGTCCACGGGCCCCCGGGGTGCGGGAAGTCGTTGCTGCTGCGGCACGTCAGCCGCGACCGGCCGACCGGCGACGGCGTGATCTGCCTGTCCGCCAACGGGAAGACGGTCGACGACCTCGTGCAGGACGTGTTCGAGGCGTGCTACGAGGCGCCGGTGCCCTACCGCCCGTCACCGGCGCACCTGCGCCGACTGCTGGGGCCGGTGCGGGCGCTGCTGGTGCTGGACGACCTCTCGGACGACCCGGAGGACATCGAGTTCGTGCTCGACGCCGTGCCGGGCTGCACCGTGCTCGCCGGGTCGGTGGAGCGGACGCTGTGGGCGGCGGGCCGGGCCGTGCGGCTCGGGGAGCTGTCGGAGGACGCGGGCACCGCCCTGGTGCGCCGCGTCCTGGGCCGCGAACCGACCGCGGCCGAGCTGTGGCGGGTGCGGGCCGCCCGGGGCAGCCCGCCCGCCCTGCAACGCATCGGCACCGCCACGCTCGACCCCGTGCGCGGGCGGGTGCTGCGGGTGCTCGCCCTGCTCGGCGGCGCGGCGTGCCCGGTCGCGCTGACCGCCCTGCTCGCCGGGGTCGACCCCGCCGCGGTCGGGCCGGTGCTGGCGGACCTGGAGCGGGTCGGGTTCACCGCCGCCTCCGGCGACGGCTACCGGATCGCCGTGGAGTTCGACGAGGTCGCCGCGCCGGAGCCGGTCGCCACCGCGCTGGCCGACTGGCTCCGGCGCGGACCGGACGGCCCCGAGGTCGTCGCGGCCGGACCGGTGGTCGTCGCCGTGCTGCACGCGGCGGGCGCGACACCGGCGGCCCTCGACCTGGCGCGGACCGCGGCGCCCGCGCTGCTCCGCGTGCTGCGGCTCGGCGCGTGGGGGCAGGTGCTGCACCTCGGCGCCGACGTCGCGGACCGGCTGGCCGCCACCCGTGAACTGGCCTACTTCCGGCACGAGATCGCCGTGCGCGACCGGCTCCTGGCCGGGGCGCGGGAGCGGCCGTCGTGGCAGGTCCTGACCCCGCTCGTCCTGCTCCTGCTGTTCGGGGTCGGCATAGCCTGGGTGGCGCTGAACGCGCGCGGCACGTCCGACCCGGGAACGCCCGCCCCCGCGCCGGCCGGTCCCGGGCCGACCTCCAGCACATCCGGCCCCGGCCCCGAGCCCGTTCCCGCGACCGTGCCGGAACCGGGGCCCGGTCCCGGGCCGACCGCCGCGCCCACCGCCGCACCGGCCCGGGACGTGCCGTGCCCGCCGGTCCTGCCCGCGACCCGGGAGTTCGCCGGTCCCGGCGACACCGCCTCCCTGTCGATCGCCGCCACGCCGTGCACCGGTGCCGTGGCGGCCGGGCGCGTGTCGCTGGAGGGGGCGGGCGCGGCGTCGTTCACGGTCGGGTCCGACTGCCCGGAGGTGCTCGCGGTGGGGGAGGGCTGCTCGCTCACGGTGTCCTTCGTGGCCGGGGAACCCGGTTCCCACTCGGCGAGCCTGGTGCTCCCGGGCGCGGGCGCGACGGCGTTGACCGGGGTGGTCGAGGAGGAGGAGCCGGTGTCGACCGGCCCCACGACCGAACCCGCCACGCCCACCGGTGAACCGTCCGCGCCCTGAAAGAGCAGGGTGCGGGCGCGGTCTTTGCGCCGAACGCGGTCTTGCCGCCGCGCCGGGCGCGCGGGACGGTAGCCGCGACGAGAGGGGCGCGCGATGGTGCGGCAACTGCTCCGGCGCGGCGCGGTGGTGGCGGCGGTCGTGGCCGCGGTGCTCGGTCCCGCGCCGGTCGCGGTCGCCGCGCCGACGCTGGAGGTGTCGGTGACCGGGGCCCGGGCGGCGGCGGACGGGCAGCGGGTCGTGCTGACCGGCCGGTACGCGTGCGGCCCGTTCTCTCCCGACTTCGACGGGGTGGTGGACCTGACCGTCGTGCAGGAGCGCGACGGCGTGACCACGACCGGCTACGGCTACCTGTACCCGGCGGTGTGCGACGGCGCCGAGCAGGTGTGGTCCGCGCCGGTGGACAGCGTCGGCGGGCCGTTCGTCGCGGGCCGCGCCCGGGTGTCCGGTTCGGGCTACGCCTGCGACCGGGCTCCCGGCGGCGGGTGCGCGTCCGGTTCCTTCGGCCCCACCACCGTGCGCGTCCGGTGAGCGCCCCGCCCGACCCCCTGTGACGGCGGCGCGACGACCACCAGGCCGCCGCGCCGCGCGCGGTCCGTCGAGCGGTGCCCCGGCCGGGGTCAGCTCACCGTGATGTTGGAGTTGCCGCTGCTCTGGTAGCCCTCGGTCGCCATGATCATGTAGTACCGGAAGCCGCCCAGCTGCATCCCGGCGCGCGACCACGCGTCGAAGTGGTTGCCGGTGGTGATGGTGCCGCCGACCTTCTTCTGCTGCCGGACGCTCCAGAACTGCGGGAAGGTCTTGGTGCCCTCGACGGACGGGGCGTTGTAGCGCATCGTGTGGTAGATGTCGTACGTGCCGCCGTCGCTGGTCACCGTGCCCCGGTGCGTGCCCGTCGGCCGGTAGTTCCCCCAGCTGTCGACGATGTAGTACTCCACCAGCGGGTTCGACGTCCACCCGTACAGGCACAGGTAGCCGTTGCCCGACGGGTTGAAGCTGCCCGAGTACCGCACCGTCCTGCGGCTGCCCGTGCTCCAGCCCTTGCCGCTGACGAAGTTGCCGGTGTTGCGCCACGACGTGCTGTACTGCCCGCCGGACCCCATGGTCATGGAGACCGTGCCCTGGCTGTCGGTCCAGAACGAGTAGTAGTAGCCGTTGTGGGTGCCGGTCTGGTTCGTGTTGACGGTCTGGGCGTGGGCGGTGCCGGGCAGGATCAACGCGGACGTCGCCAGCGCCAGGGTGCTTCCTGCGCCGCCGAGGAACAGTCTGCGGCTGATCGGGTGGGCCGGGGCGTTGTCGTCCTTGTGCACGCTTTTCCTCCTCGTTGAGGCCGGCGAAGGACCGGGCGGCGAAGACCCTTCGGTGCAGACAGTGTTCGACCGGGTGCGACGCGTTGTCAACGATTCTCGTAAGCTTGCGAAAGAACTATCGCAAGATTGCGAAAGAATGCCACCGCCACCTGCGGTGAGCCGATCTGAACGGCATCGTCGCAGGTGGCGGCGGTCAGGAGGCGATTATCGGCACAGCGTACCGTGCTTTTCCGGCGGTGTTCGGACTTTCCCGGCGGTGTTCAGAGCCGGCCGGTCGGCAGGCGGCCGGCGACGATGTCCGCGACCTGTTCCGCGGTGAACGGCGGGTCGAGGAGGTCCTCGCGCTGGGCGTGGCACCGGAACATGTCCGCGATGTAGTGCATGCGGTCGGGCAGGTCCGACCAGTCGCGGGCGGCGGTGTCGAGGAGGCTGTCGGCGGTCGGGTCGACGAGCCGGAGCAGCGCGAGCAGCTCGGGGTGGGACAGCTCCGCCAGCAGCGGGGGGAACGTCGCCGGGAGGTCGTCGCCCAGGTCGAGCAGCTCGCCGCCGGGCAGCGCCAGCGTCATCAGGTGCCGGGTGACCAGGCGGCGGGCCGGCGCGCGGGCGTGGTCCGCCACCTGCTCGGCGGCCAGGCGCACCGGGGTCCGCCTGCCGAGCGCGGTCAGCAGCGCGAGGCGCAGCCACCGGAGCACCCGGTTGTCCGGCAGCAGCAGGTCGAGGAGGCGGCGTTCGAGTTCGCGCGGGTCGACGAGGGGCCCCTCCATCGCGGCGGTGATCTCCGGTTGCAGCCGGGTCTGCTCGTGCAGGCCGATCTCCACGTTGGCCAGCAGCAGCAGCTCCGCCCGCTGCTTCGGGTCCTCTGTGGACATCGCCAGGCGGTAGCGGTCGAACGCCTGCCGGAGGTAGCGCTGGCCGTCGGGCGGCTCACCGGGCCGCAGCGCGGCGCGGAACTCCGCGATCGCGGCCTCGTCGGGCTCCGCGCCGTCGGCGAACGCGGCCAGGAAGCGGGCGAACTCGCGGGCGATCTCCTCGAAGACCTTGAGGTTCCCCCGCGCGCCGGCGTCGCCGACGGCGTCGAGCCGCGCGGTCGCCACCACCGCCCGGCGCACCCGCTGCTCCACGTCGTCCAGCGCGTGCTTGGGGAAGGCCCGGCGCAGCCCGCGGACCACCAGCTCGACACCGGCGGACACCTCGGGGGAGGACGTGAGCTGCCGCTCCAGCGCCCGCGCCAGGTCCTCCTGCCGGATGGTGCGGCCGATCTGCTTGGACGCCCACACCGCGAACGTGCACCAGTTCGCCGACCCGCCGGTGCGCGCGGACAGCGCCCGCGACAGCTCGTGGTAGCAGTGGGTGATCCGCAGGTTGCGCACGACCGGATCGGTGTGCGCGGCGATCAGGTCGACGTCGGCGACCCGCGGCGGCGCACCGCTGTCGCCGGTGGCGTGCACGTCCGCACCTGGCTTGCTCATGACCGCGACCTTCCTGCGGGCTGCACCCTGGTCATCGTCGCCCGGGGGGTGAACGTGACAGACCGCCCCGCCGCCCGCGCCGGGGTCAGATGGTGGCGGCGTCGATGACGAAGCGGTAGCGCACGTCGCGGTCCAGCACGCGGTCGAACGCCTCGTTGATGCGGTCCGCGCCCACGACCTCCACGTCGGCGCCGATGCCGTGGGCGGCGCAGAAGTCCAGCATCTCCTGCGTCTCGGCCATGCCGCCGATCTGCGAGCCGGCCAGCGCGTTGCGCCCGGGCAGGAGGGAGAAGACGCTCACCGACAGCGGCTGGTCGGGGATGCCGAGGTAGACCATCGTGCCGTCGGTGGTCAGCAGGGACAGGTGGGCGTCGACGTCCAGCGGCGCGGACACCGTGCAGAGGATGAGGTCGAACGTCCCCGCGAGGCGCTCGAAGGTCGCTGGGTCGCCGGTGGCGTGGTGGTGCCGGGCACCCAGGCGCAGGCCGTCGTCACGCTTGGCCGCGGACTGGGACAGGACGGTGACCTCGGCGCCCATGGCGGCGGCCATCCTGACCGCGAGGTGGCCGAGCCCGCCCAGGCCGAGCACGGCGACCTTCTTGCCCGGTCCCGCCTTCCAGCGCTTCAGCGGCGAGTACGTGGTGATGCCCGCGCACAGCAGCGGCGCGGCCTCGGCCAGCGGGATCTGCTCCGGGATGCGGTGGACGAAGTGCTCGTCGACGACGATGTGGGTGGCGTAACCGCCCTGGGTGGGCTCGTCGCCCCGGTAGCGGTCGGTGTCGGAGTAGGTCTCGACCGAGCCGGCGCCCGTGCAGTACTGCTCCAGCTCGCTCTTGCAGTTGTGGCACTCGCGGCAGGAGTTGACGATGACGCCGACGCCGACCCGGTCGCCGACCGCGTGGCGGGTCACCTCGGGGCCGACCTCGGTGACGACGCCGGCGATCTCGTGCCCCGGGACCATCGGGAACAGGCCCTTGCCCCAGTCGCCCCGGACCTGGTGGATGTCGGAGTGGCAGATGCCGGAGTAGCGGATCTCGACGGTGACGTCGCGGGGGCCGGGCGCACGTCGCTCGATCGTGGTGCGGGTCAGCGGCGAACCGCTGGATGCGGCGGCGTACGCGGCAACGGTGGTCATCCGGGACTCCTTCGCGAGATCGTCCGCTTCGGGGTCCCGAAACGGACATTCGATTTACTTCCTCGCGAACAGGAGTGCCCGGCCCGAC
>NZ_JBPKJK010000232.1:0-10858 GCF_051756985.1 Saccharothrix sabaoui | reverse complement strand
CCGGTGCCGGTGGACCCGGGCGACCCGGACCGGGCCGCCCCGAGCTGGGGTGCGGTCCCGACCTTCCCGTCGGCGGAGACGGGGGTGTCCGGGGCGGGTGCCGTCGCCGCGGAGGCCGTGGCGGCGGCCCCTGCGGTGAGCGCGGCGGCTAAGCAGAGCGACAACAGCGCGGGCAGGGTTCGCCTGGTCATCGAGTTGCCCCTTCGGGGATCGAGGAGATGACGACCAGGTAACGCTCCCACTACCCAGAGTGGTCAGATAGCGGCATTCGCAGGAAAAATCCGCACGCCGCGTTACGCCTGCGGCGAGTCGCGGCACGGCGCACCCGGCGGATCGCGCCGCGCACCCGAGGGGGCACGCCACCGCGCATCGGCGGATCAGGCCGCCGCGCACCGAGGGGTCAGGCCACCGCGCGCCGCAGCACCCAGGTCCGGACCAGCGCGCCGGTCACGAGGGACAGCAGCAGCACGGCGAGCAGCACCGGGGCGGCCACCCCGCCGCCCGCCCGGCCGAGGTCGGGCAGCGCCTGCGCGCGGCCGGCGGTCTGCACGCCGTCCTGGTCGCCCGCGCCCGGCAGGCCGTAGCCGGGCCGGTAGCCGCTCACGGCGCCGCCGTAGCGCACGCCGGGCGACGGCGAGTACTGGCCGGGCACGGCGAACGGCAGGGAGCCGTAGCCGAACAGCGGCACGCGGCCGAAGTTGCCGCCCCACGGGTTCGCGCCGTACAGCGGCAGGTCGATCGCGCCGACCCCGCCGACCGGTGTGAACGGGCTCTGCGCGCCGCCGGGCGCGGTGCCCGGGGCGCCGGGGGTGCCGGGCGTGGTGCCGGGCCGGCCGGTGGGCGGCGGCGTGCCGGGGTTGGGCTGCGGCGGCGTGCCGGGCGCGCCGGGCAGGACCTGCCGCACGGCGCCCTCCGAGGCGTCGGCCAGTGCCTTCGACCCGTCCTGGACGGGTGCGGCGACGGCGTTGACGCCCTCGACGGCGACGCCGCACAGCCCCGACAGCGTCCGCTGCACCGAACCGGTGAGCGTGGTGACGATCGGCCCGAGCAGCGGCAGCTCGGCCAGCTCCGCGTTGACCTTGTTGGCGATCTCGCCGCCGGTGATGACGCCCTTGCCGGTGGGGACCGCGCCGATCGGGATGGGCGGCATCGCGGCGAACGCCTGCTTGAACGGCTCCGCCAGCGGCGGCCCCAGCAGCGGGACGGCGCGGATCAGGTCGACCACCGGGCCGAGGACCGCGCCGGTGCTCAGCGCGACCGGCGTGCCCGGAGCGCCCCGCACGGTGGCGGCGCAGTCGCCGACGACCACCGGTTCGGCGGCCAGGGCCGTGCCGGTGCCGCCCGCGAAGCCCGTCGCGCCGACCAGGAACACCACGGCGGACGCGATCGAGAGCCGGGTGAGCCGGGTCCGCATCGTTGGCCTCCTCGCCGTGCCGAGCACGTTTCCTACTTACAAGTAACGAGCGTAGGTCCTGATGGTGACGTGAGCCATCCCCCTCGGGCCACGAATTCCACATCGGCGGCCGGCGTCGGGGCGTTGCAGGTCCCGACTACCCTGCACAGCTATGCGCATCGGGGCCCACGTGCGAGACGACGACCCGCTCGGCGCCGCCGCCGATCGCGGCGCCGAGGTCGTCCAGTTCTTCCTGGCCGACCCCCAGGGGTGGAAGGCGCCGCAGCCGCACCCCCGGACCGATGGGCTGCTGGCCTCCGACCTGGACGTCTTCGTCCACGCGCCCTACGTCGCGAACGTCGCCTCGCTGAACAACAGGATCCGCATCCCGTCCCGCAAGATCGTGCTCCAGCACGCCGAGGCCGCGGCGGAGGTCGGCGCCAAGGGGCTGATCGTGCACGGCGGCCACGTGGCCAAGGGCGACGACCCGCTGGAGGGCGTCGCCAACTGGCGGAAGATGTTCGAGCGGCAGGCGGAGAAGGGCGGCTTCGCCGTCCCGGTCCTGATCGAGAACACCGCCGGCGGCGAGAACGCCATGGCGCGCACGTTCGACATGCTCGCCAGGCTGTGGGACGCCGTCGGCGAGTTCGACGCCGGGTTCTGCCTCGACACCTGCCACGCGTTCGCCTCCGGCGAGGACCTCGTGGGCATCGTGGACCGGGTCAAGGCCATCACCGGCCGCATCGACCTCGTGCACCTCAACAGCTCGCGCGACGCGTTCGGCTCGTCCCGCGACCGGCACGCCAACATCGCCTCCGGCACCATCGACCCCGACCAGCTGGTCGCGGTGGCCGCCGCCGCGGGCTCGCCCGTGCTGGTCGAGACACCCGACGAGGGGCAAGCCGAGGACATCGCGTTCCTCCGCGAGCACCTGGGCCGATGAGCGTGACACGGGAGGCGGTGGCCGTGCCGGGTGGCGCGGGCGCCAGGTCGGGGACGGCGCGCTTCGGCCGGGCCGCGCTGGCGGTCGTCGTCCTCCTGTGCGGGCTGACGATGTTCGTCGGCTTCCTCAACAAGGACCGGTGCACCGGTCCGCGGTTCGACCAGTGGGGCCGCAGCGCGCCGGACTACGAGGAGCGCAACAAGGCCGAGGTCTGCTACTCCGACATCCAGCACCTGTGGATCGGGCGCGACGTCGACCGCCACGTCTTCCCGTACGTGCACGGCAGCATCAACAGCAAGGGCGTGCTGGTCGGCGGCGTCGTCGAGTACCCGGTGCTGACCGGCCTGCTGATCTGGGCGGGCGCGATCTTCGCGCACACCGACGCGGCGTTCCTGCTGTTCTCGGCGCTGCTGATGGCCCCGTTCGGGCTGGCCGCCGGGTACCTGCTCGGCAAGCTCAGCCGGTGGCGCGCGCTGGTGTGGGCCATCGGCCCGCCGGTGGTGCTCTACGCGTTCCACAACTGGGACCTGCCGGTCGTGTTCTGCGCGGTCGCCGCGGTCTACGTCGTGCACCGCGGCTGGGGCAAGCGGGAACGGCCCCTGCTGCACCGGGCCGTCGTGGCGTCCGTGCTGCTCGGCATCGGGTTCGCGTTCAAGATCTACCCGGCGATCTTCGTGCTGCCGCTGTGCCTGTACGTGCTGACCGGCGGCCCGGGAGGGCGCGACCTGCCGCGCGGGGGGCGCTGGGACTGGGTGGGCGCGGTCAAGGTCGCGCTGGCGTCCGTCGTGACGGTGGTGCTGATCAACCTGCCGTTCGTCGTGGTCGGCCTGGAGGGCTGGAAGGCGTCGTTCGCGTTCCAGGGCATCCGGCGCGTCGACATCACGACGAACTCGATCTGGTTCTGGGCGATGCGGCCGTTCATGGAGGACGGCACCATGCAGTCGCTGGTGTCGGTGCTGTCGCCGGTCGGCATCCTCGCCTCGTTCGCCCTGGCCTGCTGGATCGGCTGGCGGCGCTACCGGGTCGAGGGGACCTACCCGTGGGTGCCGGTGTCGGCGGCCATGCTGTGCGGCTTCCTGCTGCTGCACAAGGTCCACTCGCCGCAGTACACGCTGTGGCTGGTGCCGATGTTCGTGCTGCTGCGCGTGCACTGGGGCTGGATCGCCTCGTACTTCGTCGCGGACCTCGCGATGGGCGTCGGCATCTTCCGCTGGTACTACGCGATCGAGTTCGCCCAGCCGTCCGGCATCTACGACGGGTTCTCGGCGCAGGCGGTCGTGATCGGCGTGTGGGGCCGGGCCGCGCTGCTGGTGGCGCTGTTCCTGGTGTTCCTGCGGTCCGAGGTGACCTTCCGGGACCGCGAGGCGACCCGCCGCCGCGAGCCCGCCGCCACCTGACCCCTCCCGGTCGAGGCGCGGACCGGTTCCGCACCGGCGCCGACACCGCGGGCCGGCGGGCGGTCGGCGCCGGGAGGAACCCCCGGGGCCGACCGCCCCGCCGTCAGCCCGAGGGCGTGGCGGGCGTCGCCGCGGGCTCCGCGCCGACTGCCCCGCGCTCCGCGCCGACGGCTCCGCGCCGCTTCCCGAACCGCAGCGCGAACCGGTCCGGCGCGCCGTCGACCACCCCGCCCGCCGGGTCGTCGTCGCCCGCCTGGCGCACCTTGTCCAGGTCCGGCCGGTAGACCTCGCGCACGATGACCGCGCACAGCACCACCACCGCGACGTCGCGCGCCACGACCGCGCCCAGGAACCAGTCGATCGGCAGGCCCTTGTTGTCCACGCCCAGGTAGAAGAACATCCGGGGCACCCACACCAGCGCGTCGATCGTCATCCACGCCAGCAGCAGCTTCCACCTCGGCAGCGCCAGCACGGCCAGCGGCACGAGCCACAGCGAGTACTGCGGGCTCCACACCTTGTTGGTCAGCAGGAACGCCGCCACCACCAGGAACGCGAGCTGCGCGAACCGCGGTCGCCGGGGCGCGGACAGCGCCACGAACCCGATCGCCGCGCAGCACACCAGGAACAGCACGGCGGACACCGTGTTCAGCACCTCGGGCGCCTGGCCCTGGACGAGCCCCGGGTCGAAGCCCCGCCAGCCGGTCCACTGGGCGACCACGTTGTAGAGCGAGTCGGGGTCCACGCCGCGCTCGGTGTTGAGCCGGAAGAACTCGCGCCAGCCGTCGGGGTAGAGCAGCGCGATCGGCGCGTTCACCGCCGCCCACGTCGCGAACGTCGTGCCGACCGTCGTGAACCCGGACCTGAGCTTCCCGGACCGCCAGCACAGCAGCAGCAGCGGCCCGAGCAGGAACAGCGGGTACAGCTTCGCCGCGCCGCCCAGCCCCAGCAGCACGCCCGCGAGCACCGGTTTCTTCCGCGCCCAGGCCAGCAGGCCCGCGGTGGCGAACGCGGTGGCGAGCGTGTCGAAGTTCGTGAACGCGTGCACGACGACCAGCGGCGACACCGCGACCAGCACCGCGTCGTACGGTCGCCTGCGGGCGATCTGCGACACCGCGTACACCGTCACCAGCCAGGCCAGCGCCAGCCACAGCGCGGTGATGTCGAAGTACACGATCACGGTCATCGGCGACGGCAGCCAGCCCGACTCCGCGATCTGCGTCCAGCCCTGCGCCATCCGGGCGTTGAGCAGCATGAACATGCCGGTCAGCACCGGGTACTCCATGTACCGCACGTGCGCCGTCGGCTTGCCCTCGTCGTCGACCCACGACGTCTTGTACGGGAACGTGCCGGGCCGGTCGAGCCGCTCCGCCGTGTACAGCGGCACGGTGTCGGAGTAGCACATGGCGACGAACTGCCTGCTGCCCCGCCAGTCCAGCTGCACCACGCCGTTGTCGTCGACGTACTGCTGGACGCACGGCGACTTCTGGAACCACGCCAGCGCCAGCGTGATCACCGCGAACAGCAGCACGACGCGCAGCGGCGTCCAGAACCACTGCCTGCCCACCGAGGCGTGCCTGCCGACCGGCCCGCCGAGCGGTCTGCTCGCCGCGCGGGCGAGCGGCTCGGTCCACGTCGGGCTGACCCGTTCCTCGGGGCCGAGGGAATCGGTGTCGTCGGCGTTCGCCTGCGTGTGCTGCGAAGGGCTGGCCACGGGAACGGATGCTACGGGCACCGGTCAACGGCGGTGGTGAGGTCCGGGCACGCGGGTCCGGGAACGCGGGAGGGGCCCGGCTCGCGCCGGGCCCCTCCTGTCGTCACGTCCGCGCGATCAGCCGTTCGGTGGTGTGGCGCCGCCGATCGGGTCGGGCTTCGGGTCCGTCTCCGACGTGGTCGACGGCGTGCAGAGCGGCGGCCGGCACGGCTGCTGGGTGCGGGTCGTGCTCGGGGTCGTCGGCCGCTCCGTGGTGGTCTGGTCGGAGGTCGGCCGCTCCTCGTCCCGCTTGGTGGTCGTGGTCGGGGCCGTCGTCGTGGTGGTCGTGACGACCGGCTTCTCGTTCTCGAACTGGTTCAGCGGCTTCGCCTTGACGAACTTCTCCGGCGGCGTGCCGTTGAGGGCCCGGTCCATGAACTTCTTCCAGATCTCACCGGGCAGGCCGCTGCCGAAGATCGGCTTGCCCTGGGCGTTCAGCAGGGCCTTGTTGCCCTCGTTGCGCCCGATCCACACCGACGTCGACAGCGACGGGGTGTAGCCCACCATCCACGCCTTCGAGTTCTGGCTGGCGTCGTCCGGGAGCTCGTGCGTGCCGGTCTTGCCGGCGCACTCGCGCCCGCCCGCGCAGACCAGGGCCGGCGTGGACGACACGACCGGCTTGAGCGCCTCGGTGACGTTGTCCGCGATGTCCTGGCTCTTGACCGGGTCCGGGTCGAACGCGGGCCGGGTCACGTCGATGTGCTGGTAGACGGCCTTCTCCGCGTCGTCGGTGATCTTCGAGATGAAGAACGGCTCGTGGTAGACGCCCCGCGAGGCGAACGAGGCGTAGGCGGAGGCCATGTCGAACGGCCTGACCTGCGCCTCACCGCCGCCGAGCGCGATGCCGACGTTCGGCGCGCCGCCGTTCTCGTTGGTCAGCAGGGCCCGCTCCGCGCCCTGCACGTTCACGGTCTTCGGGATGCCCGCGTCCCACGCGGCCTGGGCGACCGGCTGGGTGCCGATCTCCAGCACCATCTCGTAGAACACCGTGTTCAGCGACAGCCTCATCGCCTCGCGGATCGGGCACTTCTCGCCGCACCTGTTGCCCGGGTCCGAGGCGTTGCGGATGGTGATGGGCACGGGGCCCACGTTCTTGAACACCTTCGGCGACCGGCCGTCGTACGCCGAGCCGAGGCCCTTGCCCGCCTTGAGAGCGGCCACGAGGTCGAACGGCTTGAACGACGACCCCGCCTCCTGGAGCGTGTTGCGCGCGTAGTCCAGGCCCGCGCCGTCCTCGCCCGCGTAGTAGGCGCGCACGGCGCCGCTCTGCGGGTCGATCGCGGTCAGCGACTCCTTCAGCTCCTCCGGCTCGCCCTCCATGACCTCGCGGACGGTGTCCTCGGCGGCCTGCTGCATCGGGGGGTCGATCGTGGTGTGCACGGTGACGCCGGTCTTCTGCGACTTCTCCAGGCCCCAGCCGATCCGCTCCATCTCCTGGATGACCTGCTCGCGGATGTGCATGCGGGGGCCGTTCAGGCCGCTCTGCGCGGACATGTCGACCTTCTCCGGCAGCTTCTCGCTCTCCCGGTAGGTCGAGTCGATCCAGTTGAACCGGAGCAGCTGGTTCATCACGTACTCCCAGCGCTCCTGGGCGTACGCGGGCTCCTCGGACCGGCTCGGGCTCTGGATCATGCCCGCGAGCAGCGCGGCCTGCGAGTACGAGAGCTGCTTGAGGTCGTCGACGCCGAAGTACGCCTTGGCCGCCGTCTTGATGCCGTACGCGCCGCGCCCGAAGTAGATGGTGTTCAGGTACGCGGTGAGGATGTCCTTCTTGTCCTGCTGCTCGGACATCTTGTACGCGGTGACCATCTCGTTGAACTTGCGGGTCAGCGTCCCGTCGTCCTCGCCGGTGGCCTTCTTCACGTACTGCTGGGTGAGGCCCGAGCCGCCGGACTGGCCGCCGGTGGCCTGGTAGTAGACCGCGCGGGCGATGGCCGTCATGTCGAAGCCCATGTTCGTCTCGAACGTGGGGTCCTCGGCGGCGAACACCGCGTGCTTGACGGTGTCCGGCAGGTCCTCGTACTTGACGAGGGTGCGGTTGGCCTCGCCGGAGGCGATCCGGGTCATCTCCGAGCCGTCGGAGTAGCGGATCGAGATCGCCTTGCCCTGACCGGCGGCGACCTCCTCCGGGATGGGCACGTGCACGACCTGGTAGGCCACCGCGAAGGCGACGACCGGGGCGAGCATCATCAGGCCGAGGGTGACGTAGCTGGTGCGGCGCACGCGGCGCCAGACCTTCTTCCGGCGCACGGCGCGGGCCTCCCCCTCGGTCAGCTCCCCGTCGTACTCGTCGTCGTAGAACGGTTCGAGCTCGATCTCGTCCTCGCGGTGCGTGAGGAGCTCGGGCTCGCGCGGCGTGCTCTGCTGGTGCACGGGCGGCAGCAGGTCGGTCGGCTCCTCGCCGGGACGCCGCTCCGGACCGGGACCGCCGGGACGACGGGGACCGCCGGGGCCACCCGCGGGCGGGCGGGCGCCGGGCGGGACGGGACCACCGGGCGGGACGGGGCCGCCGGGTCGCCGCACGCCGCCGGGGGGCGTCGCGGGGCGCTGGGGCGGACCGCCGGGCACGCTGCCGGCCGCGCCGGGGACACCGGAAGCGCCGGGGCCGCCGGGCCTGCCGTTGGGCACGCCGGGGCCGGGCGCGCCGGGACCGGGCACACCGGGTCGGCCGCCGTTGCCGGGCACGCCGCCGGGGCCGCCGGGTGCACCGGGGCCGTGGGGACGACGAGGGGGCGGCCCGCCGCGGGGGACGCCGCCGGGCGGCGGTCCGACCGGGGGGTTGCCGCCCGGCGCACCCCCCGCCGGCGGGACGCCACCGGGGCGCGCGAAGCCACCCGGGGGGGTGCCGTGCCGAGGACCGTCGGCGCGCGCGAAACCACCTGGTGGGGTGTTCGGACGCTCCGGCTGATCCCCGGCGTCACGCCGAGGAGGATGCGCGCCGCCGTCCGGGTCCTCCCCGGTCGGCCACTGCGGCTCCCCGCCACGTTGCCTGTCGTCATGCTGGTCGTTCACGAAATGGCCTCCCAGACCGGCGTGCGAGCGCACGCGGTTCGGTGGTCGTACGCCACAGCCCCTCGGTGGAGCTGCGCCCGTGGCCGGAGCAGGTTCACTCCGCCGCGGTCCTCCTGCGCGGCTTGCGAGAGTCCAGGCCACGCGTTCCCAGGACGTACGACTGCACCAGGTGGTTCCAACTACATGTGCGGCAAACCTCGACGACGTACACGGTGAACTCCTCGAAGAGGCTCGCCATGCGCGTGAGCTCCTCGGCGGTGCGCGCGGACCCGGCCGCGTGCTTGAGCTCGTCGCCGTAGACCCAGGACACGTGGGTGAGCGGTTCCTTGCGGCACACCGGGCAGGTCACGTCGCTCGGTCGGCCGTGGAACTTCGCAGCTCGCAGCAGGTACGGGCTCGCGTCGCAGACCTCCATCGTGCCCACTCGGCCCGCGTAGACCTCCGCCAGCAGCGCACGGCGCTGCAGGGCGTAGTCCACGACCTGGCGTTGGGTCGACACGGGACCAGAGTACGTGGCGCCCCGACCGCTTCGATGGGCCGTTCAGGGCAGTGCGCCGAAGGCAGGGGGCGCTGTGTGCCACACGACACCGTGAAGGCGCACGCGGATGTATCGCACCGATATACTCACCACACCCATCGGCGCTCATCGGGCGGGAGGTGCCAGTGCTGGAGTTCGCGATCCTCGGGCTGCTGCACGAAGCACCCATGCACGGCTACGAGCTGCGCAAGCGCCTGACCGAGCTGCTGGGGGCGTTCCGCGCGTTCTCCTACGGGACGCTGTACCCCACGCTGCGCAAGCTGCAACGTGGCGGCCTCATCGTCGAGGAAGTGCCCGAGGCGGACCCCGTCCGCTGGGGGCGCCGGGCGCGCAAGGTCTACAAGCTCACCGCGGAGGGCAAGGAGAAGTTCGCCGACCTGCTGGCCAACGCCGGCCCCCAGACGTGGGACGACGACTCGTTCGGCGTCCACCTGGCGTTCTTCTCCCGCACCCCCGCCGAGATCAGGATGCGCATCCTCGAAGGCCGCCGCAGGCGGGTCGAGGAACGCCGCGAGGGGCTGCGCACCTCGTTATCGGCCACGAGTGAGCGGATCGACCGGTACACGCGGGAACTGCACCGGCTCGGGCTGGAGAGTTCCGAGCGCGAGGTGCGGTGGTTGAACGAGCTGATCGCGACCGAACAGGCCGAACAGCGCGAGCGGGACGAATGAACCAAGCAGAACAAGAAGGAGGACTCGGCATGGGCGACAACCGCCGCACCGTTCGAGTGGCCATCGTCGGGGTCGGCAACTGCGCGGCGTCGCTGGTGCAGGGTGTCCACTACTACCGCGACGCCGACCCGAACACCAAGGTGCCGGGTCTCATGCACGTCCAGTTCGGCGAGTACCACGTCCGCGACGTCGAGTTCGTCGCCGCGTTCGACGTGGACGCCAAGAAGGTCGGCACGGACCTGTCCGAGGCCATCGGGGCCAGCGAGAACAACACGATCAAGATCGCCGACGTGCCGCCGCTGGGCGTCACCGTGCAGCGCGGGCACACCCTCGACGGGCTCGGCCGGTTCTACCGGGAGACCATCGAGGAGTCCGACGAGCAGCCGGTGGACGTCGTCGCGGCGCTCCGCGAGGCCGAGGCCGACGTGCTGGTCTCGTACCTGCCGGTCGGCTCGGAGGAGGCGGACCGCTTCTACGCGCAGGCCGCCATCGACGCGGGCGTGGCGTTCGTCAACGCCCTGCCGGTGTTCATCGCCTCCGACCCGGTGTGGGCGGAGAAGTTCCGCGCCGCGGGCGTGCCGATCGTCGGCGACGACATCAAGTCGCAGGTCGGCGCCACGATCACGCACCGCGTGCTGGCCAGGCTGTTCGAGGACCGGGGCGTCCAGCTCGACCGCACCATGCAGCTGAACGTGGGCGGCAACATGGACTTCCTGAACATGAAGGAACTGGAGCGCCTGGAGTCCAAGAAGGTCTCCAAGACCCAGGCCGTCACGTCGCAGGTGGACCGCGACATGGGCAAGCGCAACGTCCACATCGGCCCGTCGGACTACGTGTCCTGGCTGGACGACCGCAAGTGGGCGTACGTGCGGCTGGAGGGTCGCGCGTTCGGCGACGTGCCGCTGAACCTGGAGTACAAGCTGGAGGTCTGGGACTCCCCGAACTCCGCGGGCATCATCATCGACGCGGTGCGCGCGGCGAAGATCGCCCTCGACCGGGGCATCGGCGGCCCGATCCTGTCGGCGTCGTCCTACTTCATGAAGTCCCCGCCGGAGCAGTACTCCGACTCCGCGGCGCACGAGGCCGTCGAGGCGTTCATCCGCGGCGACGTGGAGCGCTGACGCCTTCCGCCGGACCGGTGGCCCACCGAGCCC
>NZ_JBPKJK010000231.1:0-11080 GCF_051756985.1 Saccharothrix sabaoui | reverse complement strand
GCCGGACCCGACCACCTTCCCGGAGGATTCCCGTGAGCCACACCCACGTCATCGGGGCGGAGCCGCTGGGCCGCCTGCCCGCTTCCTGGAACCACTGCGTGGGCACCGGGCGGCTCAACCTCGCGCTGCGCGCCGACTACCAGGAGTCGCTGGCGCTGGTGCGGCGCGAGATCGGCTTCCGGTACATCCGGGGCCACGGCCTGCTGTCGGACGACATGGGCGTGCACCGGGTGTCGGGCGGCCGGGTCCGGTACTCGTCCACCTACGTGGACCAGGTGTTCGACCGGTACCTGGAGCTGGGCGTCAAGCCGTTCGTCGAGCTGGGGTTCATGCCCACCGCGCTCGCCTCCGGCGACGACACCGTGTTCTGGTGGAAGGGCAACATCACCCCGCCGCGCTCGCACGACGAGTGGGCGGCGCTCGTGCGGGCCCTGGTGGCGCACCTGGTGGACCGGTACGGCCTGGACGAGGTCCGCACCTGGCCCATCGAGGTGTGGAACGAGCCGAACCTGGTGAACTTCTGGAAGGACGCCGACCAGGAGGCGTACTTCCGGCTGTACGAGACGACCGCGCGGGTCGTGAAGGACGTCGACGCCGGCCTCCAGGTCGGCGGTCCGGCGATCTCGCCCGGCTCGGACGAGTGGTGGGCGCCGTTCGCCGACTTCGTCACCCGCCGGGACGTGCCGGTCGACTTCGTGTCCCGGCACGCCTACACCTCCGGCCCGGCGCAGCACGTGCCGTTCGGCACCTACCAGACCCTGACCGCGCCGGGGGCGCTGCTCGACCAGTTCGACGCGCCGCGCCGGCACCTGGCGGGCACCGCGCTGGCCGGGCTGCCGGTGCACATCACCGAGTTCAACACCTCCTACCGGCCGGACAACCCGATCCACGACACCGCCTACAACGCCGCCTACCTCGCGCCGGTGCTGGCGGGCGGCGGCGACCTGGTCGACTCGTTCTCGTACTGGACGTTCTGCGACGTGTTCGAGGAGGACGACGTCCCGACCTCGCTGTTCCACGGCGGGTTCGGGCTGCTCACGCACCGGCAGGTGCGCAAGCCGACGTACCACCTGTACGCGTTCGCGGCGCGGATGGGGACGCACGTCCTGGCGCGCGGCGAGGACCACCTCGTGTGCCGCGACGACGACGGCCGGGTGACCGTGCTGGCGTGGCAGCCGGTGGGCGGCACCGAGGGGCCGGACGCGCCCGAGCGGCACGACGTGCGGCTGTCGGTGCCGGTCCCCGGGGTGCACGCGTTCGTGCGGCGCGAGCGGGTGAACGAGCACGACGGCAACGCGTTCGCCGCGTGGCGCGAGCTGGGCCGGCCGCGGTCGCCGTCGGCGCGGCAGCTCGACGTGCTGCGGGACTGCTCTCGGCCCGCCGCGGAGCACCGGGCCGCGCCGGTGGTGGCCGGCCGGGTGGAGCTGGACCTGGCGCTGTCCCGGCACGAGGTGACGTTCGTGGAGGTCGTCCCGGTGCGGCCGGAGGTGCACGAGGGGCTGGACGACCGGCGGATGCTGGGCGTCTCCGACGACCGCCTCGTCGCGGGGCACGAGAGGTGACCGCCGTGGACGAGCGCGACCCGGCCGCCGAGATCGGCCCCGGCGTCCTGTCCCGGGCCGCGGCCGTCGTGTACTGGTTCCTGGTCGTCGAGGTCCTGCTGGTGCTGACCACCGGTCCCGGGCTGGTGCTCGTCCTGCTCCTGGCCGGGGACGCGGGCAACGCGCCGCTGATCGCGCTGTGCTTCGCGCCGGTCGCCCCGGCACTGTCGGCGGCGCTGTTCGCGTGGCGGGTGTTCCTCACCGACCGCGACCTGTCCCCCGCCCGGCACTTCCGGCGCGGCTACCGGCTGAACTGGCTGGACGTGCTGCGCTGGTGGCTGCCCGCGCTGGTGGTGCTGGCCGTCATCGGCTCCACGCTGGCCAACCTGGGCGCCGCGGGCGTGCCCGCCTGGTACGGCGCGGTGCTGCTGGTGGTCGCGGTCGGCGTGCTGGTGTGGTCGTCGAACGCGCTGGTGCTGTCCTCGGCGCTGTCGCTGCGCGCCCGCGACACCGCGCGGCTCGCCTCCTACTACCTGGGCGCGCGACCGCTCGCCGCGCTCGGCTCGCTGTCCCTGCTGATCGCGGCGGGCGGGGTCGTGGTGCTCGCCTCCGACTGGGTGCTGGTGCTGCTCGCCTCGCCCTTCTCCCTGGCCCTGCTGCGCAACGCCGAACCGGTGCTGCGCGACGCGACCGAGAGGTTCACCGGGTGAACGACGGGCGACCGGCGAAGATCGGCTACGGCGGCGACTACAACCCCGAGCAGTGGCCCCGCGAGGTGTGGGACCGCGACTACGAGGCGTTCGCCCTGGCGGGCATCGACACCGTCACGGTCGGCGTGTTCGCGTGGGCGCACCTCCAGCCCGCCGAGGACCGCTACGACTTCACCGCGCTGGACGCGATCGTGGGGCGCGCGACCGCGGAGGGCAAGCGGGTCGTGCTGGCCACGCCGAGCGGCGCGATGCCGCCGTGGCTGGCGCACGAGCACCCGGAGGCGTGCCGGGTCGACTTCGAGGGGCGGCGGCACGTCTACGGGCAGCGGCACAACGCGTGCCCCTCCTCCCCCGCGTTCCGGCGGTCGGCCGTGGCGATGGCGTCGCGGCTGGCCGAGCGGTACGGCGAGAACCCCGCCGTCGTGGCCTGGCACGTGGGCAACGAGTACGGCGGTGCGTGCTACTGCCCGCTGTGCGGCGCGGCGTTCCGCGAGTGGCTGCGGGAGCGCTACGGCGACCTGGACCGGCTGAACCACGCGTGGAACACGACGTTCTGGTCGCACACGTTCACCGACTGGGCGCAGGTCCAGCCGCCGACCGCGCTGTCGGAGCACTGGCGCGGGCCGGACCACACCGCGTTCCAGGGCATCACGCTGGACTACCGGCGGTTCATGTCCGACGCGCTGCTGGGCGGGTTCGTCGCGGAGAAGGCCGCGATCCGCGAGCACGTGCCGCGCACGCCGGTGACCACCAACTTCATGGGCCTCTACCAGCCGGTCGACTACCACCGGTGGGCGCCGCACCTGGACTTCGCGTCCTGGGACAACTACCCGCCCGAGGACCCCTCGCCCTCCCGCACGGCCGCACGGATGGCACTGGCGCACGGGTTGGTGCGCGGGCTGCGCGGCGGCGACCCGTTCTGGGTGATGGAGCAGACCCCGTCGGTCACCGCGTCGCGGGACGTGAACCCGGTCAAGCGGCCCGGCGTGCTGCGGCTGTGGTCGTGGCAGTCGGTCGCGCACGGCGCGGACGCGGTGCTGTACTTCCAGCTGCGGCAGTCGCGCGGGGCGTGCGAGAAGTACCACGGCGCGGTGCTCGACCACGCGGGCCGCACCGACACGCGGCTGTTCCGCGAGGTCGCCGAGCTGGGCCGCGAGTTCGACCTGGTCGGTGACGCGGTCCTCGGCGCGCGGACGCCCGCGCGGGTCGCGCTGCTGGTCGACTGGGACAGCTGGTGGGCGGTCGAGATGTCCGACGGCCCCAACCGCGCGGTGCGCTACGTCGAGGTGCTGACCGCGTACCACCGGGCGCTGTGGCAGGCCAACGCGCTGGTCGACGTGGTGCCGGTGACCGCGGACCTGGGCGGCTACGACGTGGTGGTCGCGCCGCTGCTGCACCTGGTGAAGGGCGACCTGGCGGACCGGGTGGCCGAGCTGGTGGTCCGGGGCGGCACGTTCCTGACCACGGCCCTGTCCGGCCGGGTGGACGAGGACGACAACGCGTTCCTCGCCGACGTGCCCGGCCCGTTCGCCGCGCTGCTCGGCCTGCGCGTGGAGGAGACCGACGCGCAGCGGCCGGACGTGGTCAACCCGGTGGCGCTGTTCGGCTCCTCGTACGCGGCGCGGCACGTGTTCGAGGTGGTGGTGCCGGGGGACGCCGAGGTGCTGGGCACCTACGGGGCCGACTTCTACGCGGGCACGCCGGCGGTGACCAGGGCGCGGCGCGGGGCGGGCGGCGCCTGGTACGTGGCGACGCTGTTGGACGACGAAGGGGTGCGTGCGGTGGTGGACGCGGTGCTGGAGGAGCACGGCCTGGCCGGGCCGCTGGCCGACGTGCCGGACCTGGAGGTGGTGGAGCGGGTCGCGCCCAACGGCACCCGGTACGCGTTCGTGCTGAACCACGGACCGGAACGGGTGGTCGCGTCGCCGTTCACCGGGACCGACCTGCTGACCGGGCGCGAGCTGGCGGCCGGTGACGAGCTGGTGCTCCCGCCGACCGCCTCGCTGGTGGTGCGGATCGCCCGGTAGCCGGCGACCGCGTGTGGCCGGCTACCGGGCGTGGTCGTCGGCGGTCACCGGGTGCGGTCGAGCAGGGTGAGGTAGGCGTCGAGCTGGGCCGCGCCCGCGAGGAGGGCGCGGGCGCGCCCGGCCAGCCGCTCCCGCCAGGAGTCGAGGAAGGCGCCCAGCGCGTCCTCCCCGCCCGCCTCGCGCAGCGAGCCGACGAACCGCGCGACGCGGCGCAGCGGGTACCCGCCCCGGCGGAGCTGCCGCGCGACCTCGGCGTCGCGCACGCAGTCGGGCCCGTAGTGGCGGTACCCCGTCACCGGGTCGCGCCCGGGGCGCAGGACGCCCTCGGCCTCCCAGGTGCGCAGCGTCGCGGGGTGCACGCCGAGCCGGTGCGCCAGTTCACCCACGGTCAGCGGCCGGCCGGGGACGGCGACGGGCGGCGCGGTGGACAGGGCGCCGAGGGCCGCCGCGACCTCGGCGCGGGTGTCGCGTTCGGCGACCAGGGCGACGTGCGCGGCGTCGACGAGCCGGTAGGCGGACTCGGTGTCGCCGCGGTTGGTGGCGCGCATGATCTCGGTGGCCCGCTGGTGCCCGTGGCCGCCGCGCAGCGCGAGGAAGGTGCGCAGGGCCTGCGCGTGCAGGGGCGTGTAGCGCCGGTACCCGGTCTCGCCGCGCTCGGCCGGCGGGAGGGCGCCGGCGTCCTCGTAGTTGCGGACCGCCTGCGCGGACAACCCGTGCTCCCGGGCGAGGTCGACGGGACGCAGCGCGCACCTCCGGTTGAAGGTTGACCCCGGGCGACCAGGGCTTTCGGCAGAGGAGTTTCACCCGATCCTTCAACGATAGCGTCGAGGGCAGTTCCTCCTGGAAGGGGTGTTCGTGTCCACTGCCGCACAACTGCTCGGGATCAGCCGCCGGCTCGACGACCCGGCCGACCTGGGCCGCGCCTTCGACGAGCTGCTCGCCGCGCGGGCCGAGCCGCCGGTCCTGCTCGCCCTCGGCGAACCGGCGCACGGGGTCGAGGCGTTCCCGCTGCTGCGCAACGACCTGCTCGTCCACCTGGTCGAGCGGGGCTACCGGTCGATCGTGCTGGAGACCGACTTCTTCGCCGCCTCGCTCGTGGACGACTACGCGGCCGGGGCCGGGGGCGACCTGGACGCGGTGCTCGCGACCGGGTTCAGCCACGGGTTCGGCGGCGTGCCGGGCAACCGCGAGCTCGTCGAGTGGCTGCGCGGGTACAACGCCGGCCGCGCGCCGGAGGAGCGGGTCCGCTTCCGCGGCTTCGACGCGCCGACGGAGTACTCGGCCGCGCCGAGCCCGGGGCGCGCGCTGCGCGCGGTCGTCGACCACCTGCCCGCGGCGCTGCGGCCGGCGTCGGTCCGCGACCTCGACGCGCTGCTCGGCGACGACGCGGACTGGACGAACCCGGCGGCCATGTACGACCCGGCGGCGTCCGTCGGCGACTCCGACCGGGCCCGCGCCCTGCGCGTCGTCGCCGACGACCTCGCCGGCGCGCTGCGCGGCGCGGCGCCCGACCTGCGCCCCGCCGACCCGGCCGGCTACGACCTCGCCGCCGCGCACGCGCGCACCGCCGCGGGGCTCCTGCGCTACCACGCGGCCATGGCCTCCACCGCGCCCGACCGCGTCGCGGCCCTGCTCGGTGCGCGGGCCGCGATGATGGCCGGGAACCTGCTCGCGATCGTCGAGCGGGAGCGGTCGCGCGGGCCCGCCCTGGTGTTCGCGCACAACACGCACCTCCAGCGCTCACGTCCCCACCTGACCATCGGCGAGGACGTGAGCTGGACGAACGCCGGCACGTTGGTCGCGGACGCCCTCGGCGAGCGCTACGCGTTCGTGGCCACCGACGGTGCCCCGACCGGCGAGCCGGGCACCCTCCAGGGCGCGCTGGCCGGGGCGACCACCCGTCGCGCGCTGTTCCCGGCGCGGGCCCTGCGCGCCGCGCTCCCGCCGGCGGTCGGACCGGGCGGACCGGTCGTGCGCGGCCACGTCCCGCTCACCCCGGCGGACCTCGACGGGGCCGACGCGGTGGTCTTCGTCGCCGACACCGACGGGAAGCAGCACCAGTACTGGTAGCCGGTGCGCCTCGGCGGCGCTCCACGGCCCGCAGGCCGATCGGGGCGCCCCGTTCCGCATATCGGCGGCTGTGGCGGAATGCAATTCCACACAGCACTGAATTCTTACCGGACAATCACTCGAAGAGGTCATCCGACAACTCCTTCGAGCGATTGAGGGCCTACTCGCGTACCGCACACGATATAGTTGTGCGGTACGCGACCCGGCGTTCATCTGCGATTCCATTGGCGATGATCTTGATCGTGGGCTGCGCCGGCAACATCACCTTCGCCGGTGGTGTCGGCGGGTGCGGCGGTCGACGCGCACGCCGTGCACGCCTCCCGCGGCACGCCGGGTGACATGGGCGGCAAGGCCACCATCCGGTGCACGGTGGGACGTGGCCGACGCGCGCTTGGAGGTCCGACTGGAACAGCAGCGGGAATCGGTGTGGGCACCGGTCGCCGACAATTCCGCCCTACCGGGTGAGTACGGGCCCGCGATCGGCGTGCTCGCCACGGGCAAAACGGCGACGCGCCAGGTCTTCGTCCCGTGCGCGCCGGGGACCTACCGGCTCGCCGCGCGCGGGAGCGCCGCCCTGAACGGGGCACCGAGCGCGTCCGCGGCGTGGCAGTACGGTGGTCCTGCGACGAACCCGTGCGACGGGAGCTGAGGCGTGACGAAGGATCGTCCTCTCCGGCCCGCCCCGTTCCACGACGGTTCCGGCTTCCCGATCCCGCTGCTCCGCCTGCGCGACGCGGTCCGCGCGCGCGGCGGCGATGTGGAGGGGGGCGGCTCGCGATGGGTCCTCACCCACCCCGACGACGGGCTCCCCGACGTCGTCGTGGTCGTCTCGGACGACGGCGACGTCGTGGTGGACGCGGGTGACGGCCGGGTGCTCGACGTGTTCCGGGACGAGGCGTGGGTGGTCCACGACCCGGCGCGCGGGTGGACGCACCTGGAGGACGACCTGCTGGCCGTGCTGGACGGCGGGTTCACGCGCGAGGAGTGGTTCGACGGCGACGGGCGGCGGGTCGCCTGGGCGGTGCGGCTCGTGGGTCCCCACGTCGACGAGGCGGGCGGCACCGCGGGGGCGGTCGAGGCGTCGTGGGCGCGGCGCTCCTCCACCTACCCCGCCTGGCCGGCACCGCGCCACCGGGCGTGAGGCCCGTCAGAAGATCCGGCGGCCCCGGGCGTCGGGGACGCCGGACTTGCGGAAGAAGTAGGTGTTCACCTGGTCGCGCCACTCGACGGCGCACCGGGCCTGCTCCTCCAGCAGCGCGGTGACGCGGTCGTGCAGCGCGGCGGGCACGTGCCCGGCCAGGGACGCCCACACCGCGCGCATCCGGTCCACCTCCTCGACGCCCGCGAAGTGGGTGTCGTAGACGTGCTGGACCACGGTCGTGCCCGACGTGAGCACGTGGTCGTAGGGCACGTGGTGGAAGAACAGCAGCAGCTCGTCCGGGCAGGTGTCGACCGACTCGTACACCTCGCGCCACGGCGCCGGGTACTGGCCGGTGAACCCGGTGCCGGTGGCGCGGGTGCGGTCGACGCCGACGCCGTCGCGGTCGGCGAAGTGGTAGGTGCCCCACGGCGTGTACTCGTAGCCGTCGACGGACGGGCCGTAGTGGCTGCCGGGGGTGACCATGAACCCGACGCCGAGCGGCGCGGTGTAGCGCTCGTAGGTGTGCCACGAGCCGTCCATCACCTCGTGCAGCGGTCCGCGCGCGGCCGGGTCCTCGAAGGTGAGGCCGATCCACTCGTCCAGCACGGCCGCCGGGTCGAGGCGGTCGTCCCAGGCGAGCCGGCCGAAGCCGAACAGGTTGGCCTGCGCGAGCGGGTGGCGGGTCCAGAACTCGTCGTCGCCGACGTTGGAGACGGCGACGAGGCCGTCGACCAGGTCGGCGACCGGTTCGCCGCCGCGCAGGCCGAAGCCGAGGATCTCGGACCACTGCGGCACGAGGTGGCACACGTGCCGCTGCTGCCCGGTGTACTCCTGGGTGACCTGGAACTCGGCGGCCAGCCGGGTGCGGGGCATCGCGGCGAGCACCGGCGAGACGGGTTCGCGGGTCTGGAAGTCCATCGGCCCGTACTTGACCTGGAGCACCACGTTCCCGTCGAACGCGCCGTCGAGCGGGGCGAAGTGGTCGTGCGCGGCGCGGGCGCGGTCGGTGGTGCGGTCGCGCCAGTCCTGCCGGTGGTCGTAGACGAACGCGCGCCAGAACACCGTGCCGCCGTGCGGCTTGAGCGCGCGGGCCAGCAGGTTCGCCCCGTCGGCGTGGTCGCGGCCGTAGGCGAACGGTCCGGGTTGGCCCTCCGAGTCGGCCTTGACGACGTACCCGCCGAAGTCCGGGACGGCCGCGTAGACGGCCGCGGTCGTGCGCTCCCACCACTCCCGCACGGCCGGGTCGAGCGGGTCGGCGGTGGGCAGCCCGCCCAGCGTGATCGGGGCGGCGAAGCTCACCGACAGGTGCACGGCGATGCCGTGCGGGCGGAACACGTCCGCGAGCCGCGCCACGTCCGGCAGCAGGTCGGTCAGCAGCCGCGCCTCGGTGCGGTGCACGTTGACGTTGTTCAGGCCGACCCGGTTGACGCCGATCGAGCCGAGCAGGCGGGCGTAGGCGGCGGCGCGGCCCAGGTCGGCGCGCACCGCGCCGTCGGCGTAGAAGATCGAGCCGCCCGCGTAGCCGCGTTCGACCTGCCCCATCACGGGGTGGACGTCGATGTTGTCCCAGTGGTCGAGCATCCGGATCGCCCGGCGCGGCGCGTGGCGCTCCACCACCGGGTCGCCGGTGAACGCGGCCTCGCCCAGGCGCACCACGTGGTGCAGGCCGTGCAGCAGGCCGGGGCCGCCCTCCGCGCGCACGGTGACCGCGCCGCCGGCCCGTTCGAGGGTGAACGCCTCGCCGTCGCCGTCGGCGGCGAGCAGGTCGAGGTCCGCGGGGCCGTCGGTGACGAGCGCGCCGCCGTGCGCGGCGACCGCCGCCTCCACCTCGGCGCGCACGGTGCCGACCGGCGGCCCGTCACCGACCACCCGGACCCGGCGCGACCCGAGCGGCCGGAACGCCGACGCGGGCAGCCAGGCGGGGTGGGGGGCGGTCGGGGCCTCGGTGCTCGCTGTGCTCGCCACACCACCGAACCTAGGTCGGGACCCCAGGCGCGACAAGGGGTCCGCCGTCCACAGTCGACTGCCGGGGCGACGAAACTGTTTCGCAGCACGCGTTCCGCGGTGGCGACCACTGGAGCTGGATCGGTTCAGCCGGGACGTGCCGGACCTGTGACCCGCCGGCGCTAGGGTTGCCGGGACGGGAGAGGTGGGAACCGGTGGACGAGGGTCGGTTGGTCGCGGGGCGCTACCGGCTGCGCACGAGGCTCGGCGCGGGCGCCATGGGCGTGGTGTGGCAGGCGTTCGACGAACGGCTCGGCCGCGTCGTCGCGCTCAAGCGGCTCGTCGTGCCCGAGGGCGTGCCCACGGCGGACGCGGTCGCCCGCGCCGCGCGCGAGGGGCGGATCGCGGCGCGCGTGCAGCACCCGAACGCCGTCACCGTGCACGACGTCGTCGAGGACGACGGCCGGCCGGTGCTGGTCATGGAGTACGTGCCGGCGCGCACGCTGGCCGACGTGGGCGTGCTGCCGCCGGACGCGGTCGCGCGGATCGGCGCGCAGGTCGCCTCCGCGCTGGCCGCCGCGCACGCGGCCGGGGTCGTGCACCGCGACGTGAAGCCGGCCAACGTCCTGATCACCGCGGACGGCACGGCGAAGATCGGCGACTTCGGCATCGCCCGCGCGGTCGGCGACGTGGCGGTCACCCGCACCGGTCTGCTCGCGGGCACGCCCGCCTACCTGTCCCCCGAGGTCGCCCGGGGCGCGGAGCCGGGTCCGGCGTCCGATGTGTTCGCGCTCGGCGCCACCCTGTACGCGGCGGTCGAGGGGCGGCCCCCGTTCGGCGACGGGGACAACGCCATCGCGCTGCTGCACACCGTGGCCGCGGGCCGCTTCGACCCGCCGCGCAACGCCGGGCCGCTGACCGGCGTGCTGCTGGAGGCGCTGCGCACCGATCCCGCGACCCGCCCCGACATGGCCCGGCTCGCCGAGCTGCTGCGCTCCCCCGCACCGGCCCCCGCACCGGCCCTCGCCCCGGCCCCCGGCCCGGCACTCGCCCCGGCTCCCGCCCCGGCCGCGACCCGCCTGGACCTGGCCGTGCCGAGGTCGCCGTCACCGCCGTCCTCGTCCCGCCGACGTGCGGTGCTGGTCGGCGCGGCGGTGCTCGTCGTGGCCGGCTCGACCCTCGCCGCCCTGGCGACCACTCGTGACGGCGGCACGGCGACCGGGGGCGCCACGTCGTCGAGCGGTGCGACCACGACCACCACGACGACCGCCGCCGCCGAGGTCACCGCCGAGCGGCTCCGGCAGGCCGTGACCGACTACTACGCCCTGCTGCCCGACGACACCGCCGGCGCGTGGGAGGTGCTCGGCCCGCGGATGCGCGAGCAGGGCCCGCGGGAGTACGCGAAGGCGTGGCACGGCGTGCGCGACCTGGTCGTCACCGCGGGGCCGGAGGCCACCGGCCCGGACGCCGTCACCGTGGGCCTGGAGTTCACGAACGGGGACGACGAGCGGATCGCGGAGACGCGCGGCCTGGCCCTCGTCGTGGTCGACGGGGTCCCGCTGGTCGACGCCGAGGAGGTGCTGTCGTCCGACCGCGTCGGCGAGGAGGAGGGCGACGACGAGGGGGACCGGGGCGAGCGCGGTCGCG
>NZ_JBPKJK010000230.1:0-11090 GCF_051756985.1 Saccharothrix sabaoui | reverse complement strand
CTCCCCGCGCTGGTCTTCCCCGCGCTGGTCTTCCCCGCGCTGGTCTTCCCCGCGCCCGGTCCGGACCTCGGCGATGATCGGCTGGGCGACCGCGAACGCCCGGTTGGCCGCGGGCACGCCCGCGTACACGCCGACCTGGAGCAGCACCTCGCCGATCTCGTCCGGCGAGAGGCCGTTGCGCAGCGCCGCCCGCACGTGCATCGCCAGCTCGTGCTCGTGCCCGAGCGCGGCCAGCACCGCGAGCGTGACGCACGACCTGGCCCGCCGCTCCAGGCCCGGCCTGGTCCACACCCCGCCCCACGCGTAGCGCGTGATGAAGTCCTGGAAGTCGGCGGTGAACGCGTCGGTGCGCGCCTCCGCCCGGTCCACGTGCTCGTCGCCGAGCACCTCCCGCCGCACCCGCGCACCTTCCTCCCGGCTCACAGGTGCGCCTCCAGGACCCGCACGACCTCGTCCGCCGCCTCCACGTTCGCCAGGTGCGCCCCGTCCACGACGTGGAAGGAGGCGCCCGGCACCGCGTCGGCGATCGCCCGCCCGCACGACGGCGGCGTGGCCTCGTCGTGCGCGCCCGCGACGACCGCGGTGGGCGCCTCGATCGCGGGCAGCACGGACCTCAGGTCCAGCGCCGCCAGCGCCTCGCAGCAGGCCGCGTAGCCCTCGTCGTCCACGGCGGCCAGCCCCGCCTCGAACGCGGGCGCCACGTCCGGGCGCGCCGCGCGGAACGCCGGGGTGAACCAGCGGCGCACGACGGCGGGCGCGAGGGACGCGGTGCCGGACGCCCGCACGACCGCCGCCCGGTCCAGCCACGGCCGCGAGGAGGTGAACGCGGCCGCGGTGCAGCACAGCACCAGCCGCTCGACCCGTTCCGGCGCGTGCCCGGCGAGCCACATGCCGACCATGCCGCCCAGCGACACCCCGCAGTACGACACGCGGGGCAGGTCGAGCGCGTCGAGCAGCTCCAGGACGTCCTCGGCGAGGTCGTCGACGCGGCAGGGCCCCGGGCGCGACGGGCTGCCGCCGTGGCCCCGGTGGTCGTAGCGCAGCACCCGGAACCGGGCCTCCAGCGCGGGCAGCTGCGGTTCCCACAGGGCGGTGGTGGTGCCCAGGGCGGGGCCGAGCACGACGACCGGCCCGTCCGGTCGCCCGCTCAGCACGTGGTGGAGCGTCACGGTCGTCCCCTCTCCCGGTGCGCCGCGAGGGCGCGGTCGACGAACTCACCCGCGCTGCCGACGTAGCCGGCGGGGTCGAGCGCGTCGTCGACCTCCTTCTCCGACAGGCCGATCCGCAGGTCGGCGAGCAGCGCGTCGCGCAGCGGCAGGCCGGCCGCGGCGGCGGTGCGGCACACCTCGGCCACCAGGTCCTGCGCCTCGGACCGGCCGATGCGGGCGGCCAGCCGCACGGCCACGTTCTCGGCCATCAGCAGGCCGCCGGTCAGCTCCAGGTTGCGGCGCATCCGCTCCGGGTCGACGCGCAGCCCGGACAGCAGCTCGCGGGTGCCGCGCACCGCGCCGCCGACGAGCCTCAGCAGCTCCGACACGGTGTGCCACTCGCTGTGCCAGGCGCCCGCGGCCCGCTCGTGCTCCTGCGCCATCGCGGACAGCACGGTGGCGACGAGGCCGGGCACGCGCCGCGTGCAGGCGGTGACCAGCACGGCGCGCACCGGGTTGTGCTTGTGCGGCATGGCCGACGACGTGCCGCCGTCGCCCTCGGCCACCTCGGCGACCTCGGTCTGCGCGAGCAGCACGACGTCCAGCGCGATCTTGGCCAGCACGCCGGACACCTCGCCCAGCGCGCACGCCAGCTCGGCCACCCGCGTCCGGTTGGTGTGCCACGGCACGACCGGCGCGACCAGGCCCAGCTCGGCGGCCAGCTGGTCGGTGAGGTCGCCGCGCGGGTCCTGCACGGCGGCCAGCGTGCCCGCCGCGCCGCCGAACTGCACGGCCAGGCGGGTGGCGCGCACCCGTTCCAGCGCGGCCTCGGCCTCGTCGACCGCGACGAGCCACCCGGCGCACTTGAGCCCGAACGTGGTGGGCAGGGCGTGCTGGGTGAGGGTGCGGCCGGCGATGAGGGTGCCCCGGTGCCGCGACGCGAGCCGCGCGCACTCGTCGGCGACGCCCCGCAGCCCGGACAGCAGCGGCCCCAGGGCGCGGTGCGCCACCAGCGACATCGCGGTGTCCATCACGTCCTGGCTGGTCGCGCCGTTGTGCACGGCGGCGCGTCCCTCGGTGGTGACGTGCGCGCCGATCGCGCGGACGAGCGGCACCACGGGCGTGCCGGAGGTCAGGGCGCCCTCGCCGAGGGCGACCGGGTCGTAGTGCCCGACGTCGATGGCGGTGACCACCATCCGGGCCGCCTCCTCGGACACCAGGCCGGCCCTGGCCTGCACGATGGCGAGGGCGCGCTCGAAGTCCAGCATGGCCCTGAGCCACGCCCGGTCGCAGACCTGCGCCTCCACGTCCGGGTCGGTGAACAGCGGGCCCCACAGGGAGCGGACGCCGTGGTCAGAGGTCGAAGAAAACGGTTTCATGCTCCCCTTGCAGGTGGATGTCGAAGCGGTAGCCACCGGGGACGCTTGCGGCGATGAGCGTGTCCCGCGCGGCGGGGTCGTCGATCGAGGTGAGCACCGGGTCGGCGGCGTTGGCCTCCTCGTCGGGGAAGTAGGTGCGGGTGACCAGCCGCACCAGCATGCCCCGGCAGAACACCGACACGTCGAGGTGGGGTGCCTCCGGCGGGCCGTCCCCGGCCGGGAGCGGTCCCGGCTTCACGGTGAACACGCCGAAGCGGCCGTCGGGGTCGGTGGCGCTGCGGGCGAACCCCCGGAAGTCCGCGCGGGCCACGGCCCCGCGCGGGTCGTCCGGGTGGTCGAACCGGCCGTCCGGGTCCGCCTGCCACGTCTCCACGACCGCGTCCGGCACCGGCGCGCCCGCGCCGTCGAACACCGTGCCGGTCACCCAGAACGCGCCCGGCGTGCCCTCCGGCACGACGTGCGGGCCGTCCTCCCACACCAGGCCGTGCCGGAAGAACGGCCCGACGGTCTGCGACGGCGTCGTCCACAGCTCACTCATCGTCGTCCTCCTCCTCCAGCGGGGTGGGGTTCTTGCCGCGCAGCACGATGTCCCACCGGTAGCCCAGCGCCCACTCGGGCACGGTCGTGCCGAGGTCGAAGCGGGCCACCATCGCCTCGCGGGCCCTCGGGTCGCGCACCGAGTTGAAGATCGGGTCCTGCTCGAACAGCGGGTCGCCCGGGAAGTACATCTGGGTGATCAGCCGCTGGGTGAACGCGGTGCCGAACAGCGAGAAGTGGATGTGCGCGGGCCGCCAGGCGTTGTCGTGGTTGCGCCACGGGTAGGCGCCGGGCTGGATCGTGGTGAACGAGTAGCGGCCCTCCCCGTCGGTGACCGTGCGGCCGACGCCGGTGAAGTTCGGGTCCAGCGGCGCGGGGTGGCGGTCGCCGTCGTGCCGGTACCGGCCGGCGGCGTTGGCCTGCCACACCTCCAGCAGGGTGCCCGCGACCGGCCGGCCGTCGCCGTCGAGGACGCGGCCGGACACGATGATCCGCCGGCCCTGCGGCTCGTCGCCGTGCCCGGCGGTGAGGTCGTTGTCGTGCGCGCCGACGCGGCCCTCGCCGAGCAGCGGGCCGGTGACCTCGGTCAGGCGCTGCGGCAGCAGCACGAGCGGGCGGTGCGGCGTGCGCAGGACGTTCGACCGGTACCCGGGGAAGTCCAGCGGCGGCTGGGACCGCGCGTCCCGCCGGTAGGTGTGGTGCGGAGTCGGCACCGCGCTCTCCTTCGTCGTCGTGCCGGGCGCCGGGCGCCGGTCCACCGGCGGCGACGTGCGCGGAACGCTATTGAGCGGGTCCACCGGGGGTCAACGGGTCCTTCCGCTCACCGGAAGACCTGCTCCGGGACCCGCGCGACCGCCGCCAACGGGGGTCCCGGGAGCACGCGTCCGGAGTGGACGGTGGCACGGGGGTGCGGCGGGTGGCGCTCAGTCCTCGGCCTGGAGCACCAGCAGCGTCAGGTCGTCGTGCTCCGCCGCGCCGAGCCAGCCGAACACCACGTGCCGCAGGTGCTCGGCCACGGCCGCGGCGGGGCGGCCCGCGCAGTCGGCCAGCGCCCGCCTGAGCCGGGCGTCGCCGAACAGCTCCTGCCGGTCGTCGCCCTTGCGCGCCTCGGTCACGCCGTCGCTGAACAGCAGCAGCGTCTCCCCCGGCGCGAGCAGCACGGTCGTCTGCTGGAACCGCACCTCGGGCAGCACGCCGACGATCCCGCCGTGCACGGCGATCTCCTCGACCCGCCCGTCCCGGCGCAGCACGAGGGGCGCGGGGTGCCCGCCCGCGGCGAGGCTCAGCCGCAGGCCGCCCGCCTGCACGGGGACGACCGTGCCGACCACGACGGTGGTGAACAGCCGGCTGCCCGCCGCCCGCAGGGCCGCGTTGAGCAGGTGCAGCAGCTGCGCGGGCCGCTGCTCGACGAGCAGCAGCGTGTGCAGGCTCTGCCGCACCCGGCCGCTGTGCACGGCGGCCTCCAGGCCGTTGCCCGCCACGTCGCCGAGCGCGAACGCCGCGCTGCCGTCCTCGCGCGGGTGCACGTCGTAGAAGTCGCCGCCGATCATCGCGGTCCGGTGCGCGGGCTCGAACACCCCGGCCAGCCGGACGCCCGGCACGTCCGGCAGCGGCGCGGGCAGCAGGTTCGCCCGCAGCACCTCGACGGTCCGCTCCCGGTCGGCGAACCGCGTGCTCACGTCCACCGCCGCCGACGCGCGTTCGGCGAACCGCCTGAGCAGCTCCAGGTCCCGCCGGCCGAAGCACAGGAGGGCGCCGCCGCCGGTCATCCGCACGGCCACGCCGTCGCCCGACCCGCCCCACGGGCCGTCATCCGAACAGGTGATGTCGGCGTGCTCGACGAGACCGTCCAGGACGGCCTCCAGGCCCGGCGCGCCCGCCACGGCCTGCCGTGCCGTGCGGGCCACCGCCACGTCGCCGGCGGGGGTGCGCCGCCACCACTCCAGCCGGCCGCGGCGGCCCGGCAGCACCACGACGGTGCGCTCGGCGGGCGCCGTCTCGACGACGGCGCGCAGCACGTCGGCCCGGTCGGTGAGCACGGCCAGCCGCCGCACGGCCCGCTCCACGTGGTCCTCGGACCTCTCGTACCAGGCCGTCCAGCCGTCGCCGAGGTCCTGGCGGCGGCCGTGGGGGGCGGACAGCACGGAGCCCGGCCGCGCCTCCGGGAAGAGGACGGCCGCGAGGGGGTTGACCAGCCGGACGACGCCGTCGCGGTCGAGCACGACCACGGCTTCGCGGAAGCCGTCGACGAGACGGCGCCACGCGTCGAGGTCGAGGCCCGTGTCGGCGCCTTGCCGGTAGCCCTGGGCCATCACGGCTCCTGTGTGTCGGGTCGACCCAACCTATCGGACAAGCCGACCCCAACAGTGGCAGGCTTGGCGCAGTTCCGCTGACATCGGAGGCTCGAGTGACGACCGCCCAGGACGACACGGACGTGACCCTGGCCCGCCTGCTCACCGCGATGCGGGAGATGAGGGACGGCAACTTCCGCCGTCGCCTCGTCGTGCCCAAGGCGGACGGCGTGGGCGCAGAGCTGGCCGAGGTCTTCAACGAGATCGCGGAGCGCAACCAGTGGCTGGTCGGCGAGCTGGTGCGGGTGCGCCAGTCGGTCGGCCAGGAGGGCAGGCTGGGCGAGCGGCTCGCGCCGAGCACCGGCACGGTGGGCTGGGAGATGGCCGCCGACGCGGTGAACGGCCTGATCGACGACCTGACCCGGCCGACCGCCGAGCTGAGCCGCGTGCTCGCCGCGGTCGCCGAGGGCGACCTGTCGCAGGACATCGAGGTCGACGCGCGCGGCGACGTGGCCACGCTGGTGCAGAGCTTCAACTCCATGACGGACACGCTGCGCACGTTCGCGGGCGAGGTGACCCGCGTGGCGCGCGAGGTCGGCACCGAGGGGCGGCTCGGCGGCCAGGCCCAGGTGCCCGGCGTCGGCGGCACCTGGCGCGACCTCACCGACTCGGTGAACTTCATGGCGGACAACCTGACCAAGCAGGTGCGGTCGATCGCCCAGGTCACCACGGCCGTGGCGCAGGGCGACCTGACGCAGAAGATCACCGTGACGGCGGCGGGCGAGATGCTGGAGCTGAAGGAGACCGTCAACACGATGGTCGACCAGCTCTCGTCGTTCGCCGACGAGGTCACCCGCGTGGCCCGCGAGGTCGGCACGGACGGGCGCCTGGGCGGCCAGGCCCAGGTCACCGGGGTCGCCGGCACCTGGCGCGACCTCACCGACAACGTGAACTCGATGGCGAACAACCTGACCAGCCAGGTGCGCAACATCGCCCAGGTGGCGACGGCGGTGGCCCAGGGCGACCTGACCCAGAAGATCACCGTGGACGCGCGCGGCGAGATCCTCCAGCTCAAGTCGACCATCAACACGATGGTCGACCAGCTCTCCTCGTTCGCCGACGAGGTCACCCGCGTGGCCCGCGAGGTCGGCACGGACGGACGCCTCGGCGGCCAGGCCCAGGTGCCCGGCGTCGGCGGCACCTGGCGCGACCTCACCGACTCGGTGAACTTCATGGCGGGCAACCTCACCGACCAGGTCCGCAACATCGCCCAGGTCACCACCGCCGTGGCGCAGGGCGACCTGTCGCAGAAGATCGACGTGGACGCGCGCGGCGAGATCCTCCAGCTCAAGACGACGATCAACACGATGGTGGACCAGCTCTCCTCGTTCGCGGCCGAGGTGACGCGCGTGGCGCGCGAGGTCGGCAGCGACGGGCGGCTCGGTGGCCAGGCCCAGGTGCCCGGCGTCGCCGGGACCTGGCGCGACCTCACCGACTCGGTGAACTTCATGGCGGGCAACCTCACCGACCAGGTCCGCAACATCGCCCAGGTGGCGACCGCGGTGGCGCGCGGCGACCTGACCCAGAAGATCACCGTCAACGCCCGGGGCGAGATCCTGGAGCTGAAGGACACCATCAACACGATGGTCGACCAGCTCTCCTCGTTCGCCGACGAGGTCACCCGCGTGGCCCGCGAGGTCGGCACCGACGGGCGCCTCGGCGGCCAGGCCCAGGTGCCCGGCGTCGCCGGGACCTGGCGCGACCTCACCGACTCGGTGAACTTCATGGCGAACAACCTGACCGCGCAGGTCCGGTCGATCGCCCAGGTGACCACCGCCGTCGCGCGCGGCGACCTGTCGCAGAAGATCACCGTGGACGCGCGCGGCGAGATCCTCGAACTCAAGTCGACCATCAACACGATGGTCGACCAGCTCTCCTCGTTCGCCGACGAGGTCACCCGCGTGGCCCGCGAGGTCGGCACCGACGGGCGCCTCGGCGGCCAGGCGCGCGTGCCGGGCGTCGCGGGCACGTGGAAGGGCCTCACCGACAACGTCAACGTCATGGCCGACAACCTGTCCACGCAGGTGCGGTCGATCGCCGACGTGGCCACGGCGGTGGCGCGCGGCGACCTGTCGCAGAAGATCACCGTCGAGGCCAAGGGCGAGGTCGCCGCCCTCGCGGACACCCTCAACGGCATGGTGGACACGCTGCGCGCGTTCGCCGACGAGGTCACCCGGGTGGCCCGCGAGGTCGGCACGGAGGGCATCCTGGGCGGCCAGGCGCGCGTGCCGAACGTGGCGGGCACCTGGAAGGACCTCACCGACAACGTCAACTCGATGGCGAACAACCTGACCAACCAGGTGCGCAACATCGCCCAGGTCACCACCGCCGTCGCGCTCGGCGACCTGTCCAAGAAGATCGACGTCGACGCCCGCGGCGAGATCCTGGAGCTCAAGACCACCATCAACACCATGGTCAACCAGCTCTCGTCGTTCGCCGACGAGGTCACCCGCGTCGCCCGCGAGGTCGGCACGGAGGGCAAGCTCGGCGGGCAGGCCGAGGTCGAGGGCGTCTCCGGCACCTGGAAGCGGCTCACCGAGAACGTCAACGAGCTGGCCGGCAACCTCACCCGCCAGGTGCGCGCCATCGCCGTCGTCGCCACCGCCGTGACGGCGGGCGACCTGACCCGGCAGATCACCGTGGACGCGTCCGGCGAGGTCGCCGACCTCAAGGACAACATCAACCGGATGATCGGCAACCTGAAGGCGTCCACCCGCGCCAACCAGGAGCAGGACTGGCTGAAGACGAACCTGGCCCGGCTGTCCGGCCAGATGCAGGGCCACCGCGACCTCAAGGCGATGGCGTCGCTGGTGATGAGCGAGCTGACCCCGCTGGTGTCCGCGCAGCACGGCGCGTTCTTCCTGGTGAACGGCACGTCCGAGGTGCTGGAGCTGACCGCCGCCTACGGCTGGTCGCCGCAGGGCGGGCGGCCCACCCGGTTCGTGCGCGGCGAGTCGCTGGTCGGGCAGGTCGCCGTGGAGAAGAAGACGGTGCTGGTCACCGACGTGCCGCCGGGGTACCTGGAGGTCGGCTCGGGCCTGGGCTCCGCGCCGCCGTCGAACCTGGTGATCCTGCCGATCGTGTTCCAGGGCGAGACGCTGGGCGTGATCGAGCTGGGGTCGTTCGGCGAGTTCACCGAGGTCCACCTCGACCTGCTGGACCAGCTGAAGGAGAGCATCGGCGTCAACGTGAACACGATGCTCGCCAACGCCCGCACGGACAGCCTGCTGGCCGAGTCGCAGCGCCTGACCGAGGAGCTGCGGGCGGGCTCGGTGGAGCTGGAGGCGCGGGCGCGGCAGCTCTCGTCGGCGTCGAAGTACAAGTCGGAGTTCATGGCCAACATGAGCCACGAGCTGCGCACCCCGTTGAACAGCCTGCTGATCCTCGCCAAGCTGCTCGCCGACAACCTCGACGGCAACCTCAACCCCAAGCAGGTCGAGTTCGCGCGCACCATCCACTCCTCCGGCACCGACCTGCTCCAGCTGATCGACGACATCCTGGACCTGACCAAGGTCGAGGCCGGGCACATGCAGGTGCAGACCGACCCGATGCGGGTGTCCGACGTCGTGTCCTACGTGGAGGCGCTCACCTCGCCGCTGGCCGCGGAGAAGGGCCTGGACTTCGGGGTCGTCGTCGAGCCGGACGTGCCGAGCACGCTGCACACCGACGAGCACCGGGTGCAGCAGATCCTGCGCAACCTGCTGTCCAACGCGGTGAAGTTCACCCACGCGGGGGAGATCAAGCTGCGCATCCGGTTGTTCGAGGGCTCGGTGGCGTTCGACGTGCAGGACACCGGCATCGGCATCCCGGCGGAGAAGCTGTCGGTGATCTTCGAGGCGTTCCAGCAGGCCGACGGCACGACCTCGCGCAAGTACGGCGGCACGGGCCTGGGCCTGTCGATCAGCCGCGAGCTGGCGACCCTGCTGGAGGGCAGGCTCGACGTCCGCTCCGAACCGGGCGTGGGCTCGACGTTCACCCTGTACCTGCCGCTGGGCGAGCAGGGCCTCGTGGCGCCGGCGGAGGTCGAGCCGGTGGAGCTGCCCGAGCTGCTGACCCCGGTCGAACCGGCCCCCGAGTCGCTGGTCGCCCCGTCCGAGCTGCCCCCGCCGCCGATGCGCTTCCACGGCGAGAAGGTGCTGATCGTCGACGACGACCTGCGCAACGTGTTCGCCCTGACCAGCGTGCTGGAGCTGCACGGGCTCCAGGTCATCTACGCCGACAACGGCATCACCGGCGTCCGCGCGCTGGAGCAGTACGACGACGTCACGCTGGTGCTGATGGACATCATGATGCCGGAGCTGGACGGCAACGCGACCATGGCGGCGATCCGCGCCATGTCCCGCTACGCCGACCTGCCGGTCATCGCGGTGACCGCGAAGGCGATGAAGGGCGACCGGGAGAAGTCGCTGGCCTCGGGCGCCACGGACTACGTCACCAAGCCCGTGGACACCGAGCACCTGCTGCGGCTGATCGCGTTCTACCTGGGGGTGGAGCAGGACTGAGCGGGCGGGGCCCGGTGTCAGGCGGTGGCGGACTCCACGGTCTCGTGGATGTGCATGACCTCGGTCAGCTCGGTGAGGCGGAACAGCTTGTGCACGGCGGGCTGCAACGACGCCATCCGGAACTCCCCGCCCGTGCCGTCCAGGCGGCGGTGCCAGTCGAGCATCAGCGACAGACCCGTGGTGTCCATGAACGGCACGCCGCTCAGGTCGACCACCACCCGGGCGGCGGTGCTCTCCTCCAGCAGGTCGGACAGGACCGGGACGCTGTCCGCGTCGAGCTCACCCGACACCGCGACGACCGTCCAGCCGCCACGCACCTCACTGCGCACCTGCAACTCCATGGGGCCCGAGCCTAGCCACCCGACCGGGCCCTCGTCGCCACCGACCGCGCGGCACGCCGTCGCTCGACCCGACCAGTAGGTGATCGGGGAGGAGGATGTGCGACGATGCGGTGACGGCCGATCAACGGGAGCGGATGTGCGCAACGAGCCAACGGCGCCGGTGGCCGTGACGCTGCCCGCCTCCGCGGCGTCGTCGGCGCACGCGCGGCAGGTGGTCGCCGACGTCGCGACGGCCTGGGAGCTGCCGGTGGACGTGGCCGAGGACGCGGCGCTGGTGGTGACCGAACTGGTGTCCAACGCGGTCGACCACGCGGTCGGCCCGGTGGACCTGACCCTCTCCCGGACGGCGGACGGCCTCCGCGTCGAGGTGGGCGACCGCTCCCCCGACCAGCCGACCCCCCGGCCGGTGCGGGTCGACTCCTCCCGGGGGCGGGGCCTGATCATCGTGGCCGCGCTGAGCGTCGCGTGGGGCACCGAGCCGACCGCGACGGGCAAGGTCGTCTGGGCGGAGCTGTCGGCCTGACGGTCCCCGGTGGGGTTTCGCGGCCGGGCAGCGGGTTACCCGGTGTGGTGACACCGAGCACCGAGGAGGTCACGTGTCCACCAGTGAGGCCGGTCAAGTGACCGGCACCCAGGACAAGGACTACAACATCATCTGGTTCGTCGAGGCGTGCCTGAGCAACGCGCTGCGCCTGGAGGGCTACATCGCCGACGCCGAGCGGACGGGCGACAGCGAGTTGGCGGCCTTCTTCCGCCGCGCGCAGGCCGAGAGCCGCAAGGGCGCCGAGCAGGGCAAGCAGCTGCTGGCGTCCCGCCTGGCGTAGGTCCCAGG
>NZ_JBPKJK010000229.1:0-11307 GCF_051756985.1 Saccharothrix sabaoui | reverse complement strand
GCCGCACGGGTGCGTCGGCCGACATGACCGCCAGGGCGGCGGTGATCAGGACCAGGTTCTTCACCACGAACTCGCCGGTCATGGTGAGCAGCAACGGGTTGCCCGCCTGGAACGCGGCGGCCGGCTGCACGACCAGCACCAGGAAAGTCCCGGACAGGTGGAGCACGACGAGCAGCGCTACCCAGCGCAACCGCCGACCCACCACCAGGGCCACCCCCAGCACCACCTCCAGCAGCCCGAGCGCGAACACGAACGCGCCCGGGTCGAGCCACGGGACGGTCCGGGAGACCAGGTCGGCCACCGGTGTCGCACCGGCCACCTTGAGGGCCCCGAACCACACGAACACCACGCCGAGCGAGCCCCTGAGCAGGGGAACGCTCAACGCCCGCAGGGCATCCGCACGCGCGTCCAGACGGGACGAGAACTCGACCATCCGCATCACTTCCTTCGCGAGCGGGACCACGTCGGCCCGCCACAGGACGTCGGCCGATCCACTGGTCCACACTGACCGGAATCGACTGGGAGCGCTCCCAGAACTGTAACGGTGAGGAAACGCGCTGTGAAGACCCCGTGTCTCAGCGTGGTCCGAAAGGCCCAGCGGTCGTCAACCGGTCGGCGTGCCGAACCACGCGGCGACGGCCTGCGGCTCCAGCGCCTCGCCGTGGAGCGGACCGCTGCCGGCGACCGCGCCCGCCCGGTGCCACCACTCGGCCTGCTCGGCCGCGGTCAGGCCGTCCACGACCACCTCCGCGCCCGCCGCGCGCACCAGCGGCACGAGGCAGGCCAGGTGGTCGGCGTCCCCGGCGAGCTGCCGCGCCACCAGCCGCCGGCCCACCCGGACCTGGCGGACGGGCAGGTCCGCCACCGCGGCCAGGTCGTCCGGGCCGAGGCCGACGTCGTCGAGCGACGTGCCCACGCCGAGTTCGGCGAGCACGGTCAGGCCGTCCACGGCCTCGGGTTCGGCCGGCAGGCCCGCCGGCATCCCGACGACCAGCCGGTCGGCGGGCAGGCCCGTGTCGCCGAGCACCCGCCGGACCCGGCGCACCAGGTCGCCGTCGCACCACTGGTGCCGGGTCATCCCGACGTGCAGGGTGCCGGTGAAGCCCGACTGCCGCCACCACGCGACCTGCCCGCACGCCGTCGCCAGGTGCCACTCGCCCAGGTCCAGGACGAGGCCGGTCCGCTCGGCCAGCTCCGCGCACGTGTCGTGCCCGACCGGCTCGCCGCCGGGGCGCTCCCAGCGCAGGCGGGCGGACACGCCGACCGGCGCGCCGTCGGCGAGGGCCGCGACCGGGGCGTAGCGGGCGACCAGCTCGCCCTGCTCCAGGGCGCCGGGCATCCGCACGGCCAGCAGGTCGGTCTCGCGGTCGGCGAGGTCCTGGTCCGGGTGGTGCAGCTCCCACTGGCCGCGCCGGCCCGCCTTGGCGCGCCGCAGCGCCTGCTCCGCGGCCCGCAGCACCTCGGTCGGCGAGGAGTCGGGCGGTGGGCGGCGGACCACGCCGACGCTGACCGTGACCGCCAGGCCGTGCCCGTCGAGGTAGACGGGTTCGGACAGCTCGCGGTTGATGGCGGCGACCGCGGTGCCCACGTCGGACGTGGTGGCGGTGTTCTCCACCAGGACGGCGAACTCGTCGCCGTCGAGGCGGGCGATCATGGCCTTCTCGCGCGCCAGCACGGCCTTGAGCCGCTGCGCCACGTGCACGAGGAGGCGTTCGCCGGTGGCGCGGCCGAGGCTGTTGCACACCATGCCGAACGCGTCGAGGTCGAGGTGGAAGAGGGTGACGCCGCGGACCGGGTCGGCGCGGCGCAGCGCGCTCTCCAGGTGGGTGGTGAAGTACTGGCGGTTCGGCAGGCCGGTCGACACGTCGTGCAGGGCCTGCCGGTGCAGCTCGGCCTGGAGCAGCATCAGCTCGGTGCCGTCCTCGACGACGGCGACGAAGTGGCCGGGCTGGTCGGGTTCGGCGCCGCCGCGGACCAGGGACACCGTGAGCGAGGTCCGGGCGACGTCGCCGTTCGCGCGCAGCAGGCGCTGCGCCTGGCTCATCCGCTCCCGGTCGCCCGACACCAGGCCGCGCAGCCCCTCGGCGAGGTGCCGGCGCGAGTCGGGGTGCACCAGGTCGAGCAGGTCGCTGCCCACCAGCTCGTCGGTGGAGCGGCCGAGCATCTCGGCGAGGGCCGCGTTCACCCGCACGACGCGGCCGTCGAGGTCGGTGACGAGGACGCCGCTGGCCGACGACGTGACGACCTCGTCGAACCGGGCCTCGCTCTCCCGCAGGTTCCACTGGGCGTCGCGGACGGCCTTGAGCAGCGACAGCTGCATGGACTCCTGCTGCTCGAACACCGCGCGCCGGTTCGCCGCCAGGAAGCCGCAGGACAGCGCGCCGACGCCGAGCGCGACCCGCTGCGCGTGCGCCTCGGCGGGCTGGAACTCGGGCAGCGCGAGCAGCCCCTTGCCGAGCACGTCGACGGTGACGCGCAGCCCGGCCTCGCCGACGTACCCGAGCGAGACGAGCCGCTCGCCGATCCGCTCGACCGGCCGGGCCTCGAACGGCTCGGCGTGCAGGGCGGCGCACAGCGCGTCGAGCCGTTCGGTCAGCTCGCGGTCGAGGTCGGTCCGCGACAGCGGCACCACGACCGCACCGCTGAGCAGGTAGGACCACTTGCGCGCGAGCAGTTCCCGGCCGCGTTCCGGCTGGGCTGCCTGTGGCCTGCGAGTGGGCTGCGGCATTTCCGTTGCCTTGCTGTGATGTGACGAGTTCGCGGCAGTTTACCCACGCCCCAGCGGTCCGGGCTCGACCATAAGCGTGAAAAAAGATCACACTAATAGGTATTCGACCACTCGCCGTCACTTCATGAGCGTTCCTATGATTTCCTGCCGACGCCCGCGTAGACGAGCATGTTCATCCCCGGTTCCTCCGCGATGTCCGCGGGCCCTTCCGGACGCCACTCGCCGCACCCCACGAGACCGGGTTCCACGAAGTCGAACCCGGCGAACAATTCGGTCACCGCGCGGTGCGGGCGCAGGGTGACCTGGTCGGGGCTCTTGCTCCGCCGGATCACGTCGGTCGCCGCGGCGAGGTCGTCGCCCTGGTGGTCCGCGGTCACGTGGGTCAGCGCGAGGAAGCTGCCGGGCGCCAGCGCGTCCCGGTAGCGGCCGACGAGCGCGGCCGGGTCGTCCTCGTCCGGCACCCAGTGCAGCATCAGCAGCATGAGCAGCCCGACGGGCTGGTCGAGGTCGAGCAGCCGGCGCGTCTCCGGGTCGCCCAGGACGGCGTCCGGGTCGCGCATGTCGGCCCGCACGACACCCGCCAGGTCGTTCCCGACCAGCATCAACTCGCTGTGCGCGACGGCCACGGGGTCGCGGTCGACGTAGACGACGCGGGCGTCGGGCACCTGGGCCTGGGCCACCTCGTGGACGTTGCCGACGGTCGGGATGCCCGACCCGATGTCGAGGAACTGCCGCACGCCGCGCCCCAGCATGAACCGCACCACGCGCCCCAGGAACGCCCGGTTGACGCGGGCCGCGGTGCGCAGGCCGGGCATGGCCTCCTCGATCCGCTCGCCCACCGCGCGGTCCACCGCGAAGTTGTGCCCGCCCCCCAGCATGTAGTCGTAGGTGCGCGCCATGCTCGGCACGGAAATGTCCACACCGGGTGGAATCCATTCGCCTTGCTTCATTGTCCACACCTCTTCCCGGGTCACCGCCCCTTTTCCGGGGCGTACGGCGCGAACGGCCGACCGCAGCAGCGTCGCTCTACCGTCCGAGTGACAGTGACCCACCCGAACGGGCGCTGTCAACGTCCACCGAACGGGTCTTATCGTGGTCCGTCCCTTTCGGCGAGAACAGGAGCGACGATGGCCGTCCCGGTGGCACCCGGTCGACTGCCGTTGCTCGGGCACAGCCTGGAGATGTTGCGCAAGCGGCACGCGTTCACCTCATCACTGCGCGATCACGGCGAGGTGGTGCGGGTTGATCTCGGAAAGGTGCAGACCTATTTCGTGACGAGCCCTCGACTCGCGCACCAGGTGCTCGTCACCGACGGCGCGCGTTTCCGCAAAGGCGCGATGTTCGACAAGTTCCAGCCGTACCTGGGCAACGGGCTGCTGCTGTCGAACGGCCCGTTCCACCTGCGGCAGCGGCGGCTCGTGCAGCCCGCGTTCCACCGCGAGCGCCTGGAGCGCTACACCGGGGTGATGGCCGGCGCGGCGGCGGCGCTCACCGCGTCGTGGCGGCCCGGTGGGGTGCGGGTCGTCGAGCGGGACATGCAGGAGCTGGCCGCCGCCGTCGTCGGCGAGGCGCTGTTCTCCACCGAGCTGGGCGCGGCGGCCGTGGCCGAGGTGCGGCGGTCGGTGTTCACGGTGATCAAGCAGGGCATGGTGCGCGCCCTGTCGCCGTCGTTCGTGGAGGCGCTGCCGCTGCCCGGCAACCGGGAGTTCGACCGGGCCGTCGCCCGGATGCGCGCGGTCGTGGTGGACGTCATCGCCGCCTGGCGGGTCGAGGGCGTCGACCGCGGCGACCTGCTGTCCACGCTGCTGCTCGCGCGGGACGACTCCGGCGACGGCATGACCGACGAGCAGGTCCACGACGAGGTGCTCACCCTGCTCACCGCGGGCGTCGAGACCACGGCGCTGGCCCTGGCCTGGGCGTTCCACGAGGTCGCCCGGCACCCGGCGGTCGAGGAGCGGCTGCTCGCCGAGGTCGACGACGTGCTGGGCGGGCGACCGCCGGCGTTCGCCGACGTCGGGCGGCTCGTGCTCACCGGGCGGGTCGTCGACGAGGTGCTGCGGCTGTACCCGGTGTGGGTGCTGATGCGCCGCGCCACCGCGCCCGTCGACCTCGCCGGGGTCGCGGTGCGGCCCGGCACCGAGGTGATCGTCAGCCCGCACGCCCTGCACCACGACCCCGCCGTGTTCCCCGACCCGCACCGCTTCGACCCCGACCGCTGGGCGACCGCCGACGTGCCGCGCGGCGGGTACGTCCCCTTCGGCGCCGGTGCGCGCCAGTGCCTCGGCAACGCCTTCGCCCGCACCGAGGTCGTGGTCACCCTCGCCACCGTGCTCGCCCGCTGGCGCCTGGCGCCGGTGCCGGGCAGGCCCGTCCGGACGAGGTTCACCTCCGCCGCCTACCCCAGCGGCCTGCTGATGACGGCGGTCCCCCGCTAGCCCCGAACCCCCGATGGAGGTCGTTCAGTCGTGCGTTGGTCCCGTTCCCGGTCGTTCGCCGCCGTGCTGCTCGCAGCCGGGCTCTGCCTGGTGCCCACCCCCGCCGGCGCCGCGGTGTCGTGCGAGGAGGTCCGGGTGCCGGTGACCGTGGCCGGCACCGGCCAGTCGATGGCCGGGACGCTGTGCGCGCCCACCGGCGCGTCGACCGTGCAGGTGCTGATCCCCGGCGGCACCTACAACCGCTCGTACTGGGACGTCGCCTACGAGCCCGGCACCCGCTCCTACCGGCGGGCGATGAACGGCGCGGGCATCGCGACGCTGGCCGTGGACCGCCTCGGCACCGGCCGCAGCTCGAAGCCGCTGAGCGCGCTGGTCACCGCGACCACGCAGGCCCAGGCGGTGCACCAGGTGATCCGGACGCTGCGACCGCGGTTCTCCCGGGTCGTCGTCGGCGGGCACTCCATCGGCGCGGCCATGGCGCTGGTCGAGGCCGGGCTGCACCGGGACGTGGACGGCGTGCTCGTCACCGGGTTCACGCACCGGATGAACCTCATCACCGTGCTGCCCGTGCTGGCGGGCATGATCCCGGCGGCGCTCGACCCGGTGCTGCGCCGTGAGCACGGGCTGGACCTCGGCTACCTCACCACCGGGGCGGGCAAGCGCTACGGGTCGTTCCACGTCCCCGGCGCGCTGGTGCCCGGGGCGATCGACTTCGACGAGTCGACCAAGGACGTGTTCGCCACCACCGAGGCCGTGGACACGATCGTGCTGAACAACGTCGTCAGCCCCTTCACGCGGCTGGTCGACGCGCCGGTGATGGTCGTCGTGGGCGACGACAACCACTTCTGCGGGCTGCCGCTGGGCAGCGACTGCTCGTCCGGCGAGGCGCTGCGGGCGTCGGAGGCGCCGTACTTCTCGCCGGCGGCGCGCCTGAGCGCGTTCGTGCTGCACGGCTACGGGCACTCGATCAACTACGCGCCGAACGCCCCCGACTACCACCGCGCCGTCGTGGAGTGGACGCGCGGCCTGGGCGCATGACACGCGGGGCGTGAACGCATGACACGCGGGTCGCGAGCGCAGGACACGCGGGAGGGGGCGGGGCCCGTGCGGGTCCCGCCCCCTCGTCGTGCCCGGTCAGGCCGGGGTCAGCCGGTCAGCTCGGCGCACGTCTTCGCGTCCGGGTCGGCGGCGGCCTTGGGCACCCACCGCACGTTCGCGAACGACGCCTGGAACGCGCCCTCGGTGTAGACCAGGAACGGCGTGTTGACGTTCTCCAGGTCGAGCCCGCCCTGCTCGAAGCAGGCGACCGGGACCTTGACCGTGGACCTCACGCCCGTCGGCAGCCCGGTGAACACGTTCGTGGCGTTGACCTCGGCGAAGCACGGGTAGGTGCAGTGCGTGCTGATCACCGTCCGCGCCGCGGGCGCCTGGTGCACCACCACGTCGAACACCAGCGCCGCCTGGGCGTTGACGTACCCGCGCAGGTCGCTGCCGCCCGCCGGGTCCTGGAGGTAGAGCTGCCCGGCGCCGGAGCCGGTCCAGGTCGTCTTCAGGCCGTCGCCCTGCACGTTCACGTCCGCCGGCACCACGGTGATGTTGGTGTGCGCGGCCTCGGCGTCCGGGCCCAGCTCCGTGCCGCTCCAGTTGTCCGGGGAGCCGATGAAGCTCTTGTACGGCGCCACGTCGATGCGGTTGAACAGCTCCAGGTCCTCGGTCGCGACCCCGCCGCCACCGCCGCCGGAGCAGCCGAACTCCGGCGAGGACTCGTCGAGCGCGCCGATGTTCCGGTGCGACCAGCTCTTGAGGCCGTAGCCGGGCTTGAACAGCGGGTCGTAGCCCTCGTCACCGGGGTTGAGCGGCGTCTGGCACGCCGACTTGGGCCACGAGTAGGACAGCGTGCCGGTGTAGCCCGGGTAGGTGTGCCGGCCGCGGACCAGCAGGTCGACGACGCCGCCGCCCTCGGTGCCGGGCAGCCACGCCGCCACGAACGCGTCCGAGCGGTTCAGCTCCTTGTTCACGTACAACGGGCGGCCCGACACGTAGACGGTGACGACCGGGGTGCCCTTGCCGCTGACCTTGTCCAGCACGGCCAGGTCGTTCGGGTACAGCTTGGCGGCCTCCAGCGTGCGCTTGCCGATGTCGCCGACGCCCTCCGCGTACGGGGTCTCGCCGATCACCGCGACCACCGCGTCGAACCCGGCCGGGTCGACGTCGCCGGTCTCGCTGAACACCACGTTCGCCTCGCCGAGCGCCTCCTTGAGCCCGCCGAGGACGGTCTGGCCGTTCGGGAAGTCGGCGTTGGTGTTGCCGGTGCCCTGCCAGGTCAGCGTCCAGCCGCCGGTCTGGTTCTGCATCGAGTCGGCGGACTTGCCGACGACCAGCACCTTGGACCGCTTGCCCAGCGGCAGCGTGCGGTTGTTGTTCTTCAGCAGCACCTGCGACTTGCGGACGGCCTCGCGGGCGACCTCGCGGGCCTCCAGCGCGTCGGCGTCGCCGGCGTGGCGGCGCTCCGAGGGCTTCTCGCCGTCCAGCACGCCCGAGCGCAGCTTGACGCGCAGGATGCGGGTCACCGCGTCGTCGATCCGCGACATGGCGATCTGGCCGCCCTCGACCTGGGCGATCGTGTTGGCGATGAACGCCTTCCAGTCGTTCGGCACCATGACGACGTCGATGCCGGCGTTGATCGCCTGCGGGCACGAGGCGTTGGTGCAGCCCGCGACCTGGCCGATGCCGTTCCAGTCGGACACGACGAGGCCGTCGAAGCCCATCTTGCCCTTGAGGATGTCGTTCAGCGCGAGCTCGCTGCCGTGCAGCTTGCCCTCGGCGATGCCGGCCCCCTCGTTGTTCCACGAGTTGAACGACACCATCACGGTCTGGGCGCCGGCGGCGAGCGCGCCGTAGTAGCCCTGGCCGTGGACGTTGATCATCTCGGCGACCGAGGCCGGGTTGACGCCCTGGTCCTTGCCGCCGATCGTGCCGCCGTCGCCGATGAAGTGCTTGGCGGTGGCGAGCACGCCGACGTTCCGCCTGCTCCTGCCCTGGAGGCCGATGGTGGCCTCGTAGCCGTAGGCGCGGGTGATCCGCGGGTCCTCGGAGTAGCCCTCGTAGGTGCGGCCCCAGCGGTCGTCCAGCGGCACGGCCAGGGTCGGCGCGAACGCCCAGTCCTGGCCGGTGGCGCGGATCTGCTCGGCGGTGGCCTCGTGCACGTCGCGGATGAGGCACGGGTCGTGCGCCGCGCCCAGGCCGATGTTGTGCGGGAAGACGGTGGCGCCGTAGACGTTGTTGTTGCCGTGCACGGCGTCGATGCCCCAGATGACGGGCACCTTCGTGCGGGTGGCCCTGGAGGCGTCCCAGTAGGCGTCGGCCAGCGACAGCCACGCGTCGGCCGGGGCGTGCTTGTCGCGGTTCGGCCAGGAGCCGCCGCCGTTGAGCACCGACCCGATGCCGTACTCGCGGACCTCGTCCGGGGTGATCGCGGCGATCTCCGGCTGGGTCATCTGGCCGACCTTCTCGGCCAGGGTCATGCTCTCGACGATCTTCTTGACCCGCCGCTCGTCGGCCGCGCTGGAGTCGACGCGGCTGTCGACCCTCGGCCAGTCGGACAGGGTGGGCAGGGTCTTCTCGATGCGGGCGCAGCCGTGCTCGGTGCGCGGCTCCCCGATGACCGGCTGGCGGGGTTTCGGGTCCGGGGCGGCACTGGCCACGCCTCCGGTGAGGAGGCCGGCGGCGAGCACCGCGGCGAGCGCGGCGCTCAGGGATCTGCGGGACATCGGTGTTCCGTTCGTCAGGGCGACGGCTTTGTCGGGCCCGATCCTCGTTCCGGTACCGGTTCCGGTCAAGTGGGTGAGAGCGCTTCCGCGCAGGTAGTTGTTCCGGAACAACACGCGTCCCGGCATTCGTGATTCCTTTTCACATTCACCTTCTGCCGAGACGCCGAATCACGACTTCACCGGTTAAGTGACCACCGTTACTTGACTCTGGAGTAGATAGCGCGGCAGTATTCCACCTCGGGAAGCAACGTCCACTGAGGACTCATCCGCCAAGTCCTTCCCGATCGCGAAAGAGCACATCATGAGGTCACCCCTGTCCCGCCGCGCCCTGGTCCTGGCCGCGGCGGTCGCCCTCACCTCCCCCACCGCGGTCGCGCAGGCCGCCGACAACCCCTACGAGCGCGGTCCCGCGCCCACCACGGCCACCATCGAGGCCGCTCGCGGGCCGTTCGCCACCGCCCAGACCACCGTCTCGTCCCTGGCGGCGTCCGGGTTCGGCGGCGGCACCATCTACTACCCGACCAGCACCGCCGAGGGCACCTTCGGCGCGGTCGCGATCTCGCCCGGCTACACCGCGGCGCAGTCGAGCATCTCCTGGCTCGGCCCGCGCCTGGCCTCGCAGGGCTTCGTCGTGTTCACCATCGACACCAACTCCCGCTACGACCAGCCCTCGTCCCGCGGCGACCAGCTGCTCGCGGCCCTGGACTACCTGACCCGGTCCAGCTCCGTGCGCTCCCGGATCGACCCGAACCGCCTGGGCGTCATGGGCCACTCGATGGGCGGCGGCGGCGCGCTGGAGGCCACGAAGGACCGCCCGAGCCTCCAGGCGTCGATCCCGCTGACCGCCTGGAACACCACCAAGAGCTGGCCGGGCGTGCAGACGCCCACGCTGGTGATCGGCGCGGAGGACGACTCCGTGGCGTCGGTGACCACGCACTCCGAGCGGTTCTACACCGGACTGCCGTCCACCCTGGACAAGGCGTACCTGGAGCTGGCCGGCGCGAGCCACTTCGCGCCCAACACCTCCAACACCACCATCGCGAAGTACAGCATCTCCTGGCTCAAGCGGTTCATCGACGACGACACCCGCTACGAGCAGTTCCTGTGCCCGGCGCCGCGCGGCACGGCCATCTCGGAGTACCGGGACACCTGCCCGCACTCCTGACCGGTCCCGCCCTGTTCGACGCGTTCGACGACGCACGCGTCCACTGGTGCCGTTCGCCCTGTTCAGCGGGGTGAACGGCACCACGTGCCGTAGGTTGGAAAGCGCTTGCCGGCAGTGAAGGCAATGCGTTACCGTCCGACCTGGGAGCGTTCCCAGAATCCTGCTCGCAAGGAGGCGACGCATGACTCTGCGCAATTCCCGGGTCCTCCGCCGAACCCTGATCGCGCTGGCCGCGTCGCTGGCGCTGGGCGCGACCGCCCTGACCGGCGAGGCGCCGGCCGACGAGGCGCCGGCCGCTTACCCCAACCCCGGTGTCGTGACCGGCGACGTCGGCGTGCACGACCCGTCGTTCGTCAAGACCCCGGGCGGCACGTACCTCGTCGCGCACACCGGCGACAACATCGCCCTCAAGACCTCCACCGACCGCACCGCCTTCCGCGACGCGGGCCAGGTGTTCCCCGGCGGCGCGCCGTGGACGACCTCGTACACCGGCGGCAGCCGCAACCTGTGGGCCCCGCACCTGTCCTACCTGAACGGCCGCTACCACCTCTACTACTCGGCCTCCACGTTCGGCTCGAACCGGTCGGCGATCTTCCTGGCCACCTCCGCGACCGGCGCGGCCGGCTCGTGGACCGACCAGGGGCTGGTGGTCGAGTCGCGCACGTCGGACGACTTCAACGCCATCGACCCCGACCTGTTCGTGGACGACTCGGGCCGCTGGTGGCTGAACTTCGGCTCGTTCTGGTCGGGCCTCAAGCAGGTGCGGCTGAACCCCTCGACGGGCAAGCGCTACGACAGCGCCATCCGCTCGATCGCCGGGCGGGGCGGCGGCGCGATCGAGGCGCCGACCCTGGTCAAGCGCGGCTCCTGGCACTACCTGTACGTGTCGTTCGACCGCTGCTGCCAGGGCGCGGCGAGCACGTACCGGGTGGTGGTGGGCCGGTCGACCAGCCCGAACGGGCCGTTCGTCGACCGCAACGGGGTGGCGCTGACCTCGGGCGGCGGCACCGAGGTGCTGGCGGGCCACGGCGGCGTCCACGGGCCTGGCCACCAGGACGTGTTCACCGACAGCGACGCCGACGTCATCGCGTACCACTACTACGCGGACAACGGCAGGTCCCTGCTGGGCATCAACCTGCTCGGGTACGACTCGGCCGGCTGGCCGTACGTCTACTAGCAGGTCAGGACGTCCCGGCGGCGCACGGGCGG
>NZ_JBPKJK010000228.1:0-11322 GCF_051756985.1 Saccharothrix sabaoui | reverse complement strand
GTGACAAGCCACTAGCCGCAAGGTCTGACCGATCACGCCCCTGTACGCCCAACGTGACGGACTGCGGAGCAAGTTGACCCGCGCGCACACCTACCTCGTCCAACCGAAAGCCCTACAGCGGCTTAGGCTTGCCGATCTACCTTCTGGAGGCGACATGGCTGAGCGTGTGGTGCCATATGAGGTCTTCTATGTGCCATGGAGCCTTGGCGACAGCGACGCGATGGCGCGGTACGCGGCGACGTGGCTGAACAAGCAGGCGGGCACGCCGCTAGTGCTCTTCCCCGACAAGCCCAGCAGTGAAGAGGACGCCACCCTCAACCGGCTGACCGCGGGTGCGGCGGTGACTTGGCGAAAGAGCTTCCGCATGGCCCAGTGGTCTCAGGGGCCAGTGCTGGCGGCGTGGCCAAGCGGCAGCGTCTTGGAGTTGCTGTCCAAGGAGCTTCGCTCCAAGGTCACAGCGCTGTGCGTGATGGAGTGGGGCGACAGCGACCAGGACTGCATCAACTGGTTGGCCGGGCATCAGGCCCGCAGTGTGGTCGACGGCCAAGTGCACCCGCGCAGCGAGGTCACGCTCGACCCGGTGGTCGAGGTAGCCATGCGTTTCCTCGAGCAGCGCGTCAACCACGGCAACAGCCTGGCTGGTGTCTTCGATCGGCGCGACGCCATCGAGACGTTGCAGGTGCTGCACAAGGCCGGCTACCGGTACGACCTCGATGATCTATGCATCTGGTCGTACGCCAACGGCTTCAACTTCAGCGAGGTGGAGCGCCTGCGCGAGTTCGCCGTGGGGGTTCAACAGGGCAAGCGGTTCCAGCTGAAGGCCGGACGAGCGCTGCGACCTGACATCGTGAAGGTTTGGAGAGCTGAAGCCGAGGGACGCTAACTACACGGCGTCGTTCCCTATGGTTGCCTCCTCCACTGCCATGGCGCTTCTAGGTCGGCCAGTGCTTCGACAGTGTCCGATCAACCAGGAGTGCTTCGACCTATGGTCGAGTAATGACTGTCCCGTACATGGCCGTCGCAAGTTGATCGATGCTCGCTGCCAGACGCTCCTTTGCCCCCGGCTGAGCCATGCCGCGACGGCTCGGGTGAGGTCCGACGAAGACCGGAACGCCCAGCAATTCGATGAGCTTCGTTGTGGCAGCCCGTCGCCACTCAACACGGGCGATGCTGCCCAGCAGTAGAACCGCCTCGATCTCAGGCAGCAGCGCCAGCAGCCGCGGCAGCCATTGCCGTGCATCGCTGATGCCCTTGCGAGAAGGGTACGGTGAGACGGTCGGCCAGGGCACGGTGTTCCAGTGCAGTATCTGGTGCCAGTTCACACCAGCCCGCCGATACTGGTGGTAACACCGCTCGGCGGAGGGGTCGTCGTTCTCCAGGCTGAGCAGGCCGGATCCGTTCGCCTTCGCTGTCTTGGGTCCGGGCGACTGGAGCAGCACAAGTGCTTGAGCAGCGGTGCCAGCGAACTCCGGATCTGGATACGGCACGTCGCCGGGCATTAGCCCCCGAGCAGCCGCGATCTCATCGGCGAGGGCGACGAAGGGGGCGATGTGCGGTTCGCCCAGGCGGGCGTGTTTGGCACGGACGACATCTGGCGACCGGTTGGCGCGTGCGGGCATGGCGCGTCTCCTCGTGGTTGTAACGTCCCTCCTCCAGAAGCGGATCTCGTGTCAGGCTCGTTACAGGCCACCCGGAGCTTCTTCCCACTGCGCCCGGCGAGCCGCCTTTCCCTCCCGTTCCTCGGCGATGCGCTGCTCTCCTTCCAGCTCCTTCAAGACGCCGTGAGCTTGTCCCCGAGCGACCAGCGCGCGCGAACGGTCCGCCCAGTGGCGCCGTCGACCGTTGTAGGTCCAGTTGCAGCTACACAGGCGGCCACTCGGCGCGTACTGCGACGCACTGTAACGAGTAGACCACAGCGCGACACTATCACCCCTGGGACCAGGTTGACGCGTATGTAACGAACGTCAGCCGCGAACGATCTATTGACTACTCCACCACTAGAGCGGAACGACTTTGACTGACGTAAACTTATCTGTTCGCACCGATCTGGCCGCGCAATGAGCGGGCCTATTAGGAAGTACTTCGGACCGTATCTAAACCGATGGATTCTGACGATCGGTGGCGCAGCACTCCTCGGACCGATAGTGTTTGGCGTCCAGCCTTGGGACACAGACAATCCCGTATTTTGGGTAACGGCACCCTTCTGGGCAGGACTGTTCGGCATCGGGGTTCTACGGATTCTCGGAAGGAAGACCCGTCACCCGAAGTCCTTGAAGACAGAGCCCGCGACAGAAATTCTCGCCAGGCTCAGAGACTCAGCGGAGGAATTTTGCCTGTTGCTACGGCCGTTCGGTCATGATGGGGCAACTGTTCTCCACCGCGGGCGTGCGACCGGCATTCTATCCGTCGGTGCCACGCTTGAGGAAATCGTCGCGCTGTCCATAGAGCGGGTACTCAACGTACCCACCTATGCGGTCGTTGACCAAGATCTCAAATTTGCGACACCGGGGCCGATCTATATGCATGCTCCGAACAATGACTGGAAACGCCATGTTCGCGAGTTGATCGTCGGCGCCCAGTTCATCGTCCTCATGCTGCCGGAGGGGCAGAAGTCGTCAGATATCCGCTCTTCGTTTGCGTGGGAGCTGGAGCAGATTACTCACTTCGGGCTCCAGTCGCGGGTAATCCTGGTGCTTCCCCCGAAGCGTAAATCGGATAATGGCCAAGCCCATCGAGTAGCACTACACCAAGCCTGTGTCATACTCGCAGCGATGGACGGCTTCGCTGGCACCGTCGATGATGTTGACGATTTGCATGTGGCTCATCACGAGAAGTCCATGCCCAACACGACGTTTCTCATCAAGGCCGATCGATCCCATCCCAACTGGACATCGAATCGGATAAGTCCGATGGTATATTACTCCAAAACGCCGGGAGTGCTGCCAGGGCTACCAAATTTCGTCCAGGCTATGCAGGAGATCGTGGAGTTGAGTCGCGAGACGGAGATTTAGATCAGTCCCCTTCGTTCACTAGGAAATTGCCACCATCAACTGGTTTGTGCTCCGGCGACAGCCCCATCCGAACAACGACTCTACGCGCGCGCTTTGATGACATCGTCGTACGCGGCCTTGAGCGCGGCGGGGAGGCCGCGCTCCAGTTGGGTCGCATTGGCGTAAAGTAGAATTTTGCTTGTCCGGATATCGAACGCCATCTCCGTATCTTTCCGGGCCGTACGGATCAAGCGCTTCTTAGCCCCGACGGCGACACCGGCCTCGAAGTAGACGTTCGGACTGTTGAAGGTGAAGTCGGCCAAGACGATGCTGGACTCGTGGATGCGCGTGATGATCTCGGTCGTAATTTCGTAGTCGCCTTGCTCCAAGTCCATACGCAAGGGATCGATGGGAAGCTTCGACGATGACACCGCTCGAAGAATCGCTTCGTAATAGTCAACCAGAGCCGGCTGCTCTTCGAACCTGAATGACATGGCGATGAACATCGTCAGTTTTTCCGCAGACGACGATTGCAATCCATCAGCACGAGGAACGAAGTCGCGCCTCATTAGAACTCTGTCATCAACTCGTGCGTAGACTTCGCCGCTCGCCGTTCGTACCGGCGCGATTTCATCGGGAGCCCTGGGCACTGAAATAACGACGACATAGGCATCAAGCCCTTCCGTCGAGGCCCCCGCCTGTACGGCGTCCACCCGGAAAACGACTGGCAAGCTTTCTTGAACCTTTTTCAATCGAACCATAAGACGCTTGACTTCAGACGTTTGTATACCGACAAGCGTGCCGTCATCCCCTACCCCACATAAGAGGGTCCCTCCATCCGTGTTGGCAAACGCCACGATCTCACGCACGAGCACGTCCACATGCCGAACCTCGAGCTTGAACTCGACATACTGGTTCTCGCCCTCGGCCACAAGAGCTTCGAGCTCTGACAAATCCAATCTCTACTCCTAGGGGTAACAGCAGGATCCACCATCACCGACAGCTGCGACTCTACGGCACGTCGGTCGTCAGGGCTTAAGTGCAGGAACCGTGCAATGCTAGTGATATCATTACTTGCGCTAACGTGACTGCATGTGTCTCAACGCGTATCCTTGAGTCTCTGCGCAACCGAATGTATCGCTTCGACATACGGACGATCTTCCAGCTTCGTCCGGTCGTCGAGATCGTCGAACGGAAGTATTGCGGCGTGCTCCGGGTTGATCGTTAGCATCCAGGCACACCAGGCATCATGAACATCGGACGACGTGACGGCCTGGCCTTTTACACGCACCAGCACCGCGTACAGGATGAACAGCTCTTCGGCGCCCTCTGGCGGAGTTGCGTACGGCGGCAACGCCGCCTTGATCAAAGCAGCAACTTCCTGCAGGTACGGCATCATGTCGTCACTCGTCCAATGAAAAGAAGGATATAGAGGCCAGCAAAGACGAACGGGACCGTGCGCTCGACAGTGCCTAGTTCAGCGTAACGGCCACGCCAACCCGGAACCGGATCCTTCTTCAAGCTGGCCCACTCATCCGTGAAGATTTTTATAGGCAACCGCTCTTCCGTAGCGTTGATAACCGCGAACTTTGCACGATTGAGATCGCGGTAGCTCCTCAACTGCAACCACCACGAGAGAGACAGAACCATTCCGGCAATCGCGACGACGAGAGAGGTCCACCACGGCATCGACTTCAATGACGGTGTCGCCAGCCCCACAACAGCAATGAAGCCCGTTTGAACCGCAAGAAAAAAAGTGTTAGTCGTTGAACGCCGAGCAGAGACTCGGTCAGCCATCTCGACGGCCAGCTTGTACAGTTCGATCTCTCGGGGATCGACTTCACTGATTTGCTTAGGTGGCTCTTCAGTCATCGTCCACCGCCCACAAGCTTCTTCAAGTTATCCCAAGTCCACTTGTAGATCTTGTCAGACGCCTTCGCGGTCGTGGGCTTCTTCCCTGTCGAGTCGGAGTAACCGTTGAGCAGGAAGTACTCGATTCCTTCCTCCTGGGCGATCTGCAACTCGATAGCGACACCTGTAGCGGTATCGGTGTGGTTCCCGCAGATAACGATGACCAGGTCTGACGCGCGGATGCGACGTCGCGCCTCTGCCTTCCACCCCGGTGACGCAACCTTGATCGACCAGTCAGCAATCGTGAAAGGAGAGTCAGGAAGCTTCGCCTGTCCGACAAGAAACTCCTTCAGAACGACATCGTGATCGTAGTCGAAGCTGATAAACACTCGTTTCGCCATGCTGCCCCTTTCTCCGAAGACAACACAGACTACACCGCAGTCAGGCCACGTCCCTGCGTGCGACACGAAGGAAACGCGCCCTGACGGCTAGGCGTGGTCGTTATTCTGAACTTCTAGCTCCTCCTCCAGCACCCACACGAACGCCACCCCGGCCCGCGGCAGCATCCAGCCGTCGAAGCTGATGTTCACCGTCTTCGGCTCGTCGGTGCGCCGGGAGTGCTCGACGCGGGAGGCCTGGCTGCTCGCGAAGAAGTCCAGCGTGTTGATCCGCCGGATGCCCACCTGGCCGTAGTCGAACTGCACGTGGAAGCCCTTGGTCGGCCTCGGCAGATCGAGGTACAGCAGATGGCCGTGGCGCTGTACGAGTACTCGGTATGTGTACGCCACGGTGACGCCACGTCCCGCGTGGGCACGTCCGAGGTTGACGGCATAGACCTGGGCGCCAGAACGCGAGGTCCGGCGCACGGCCTTCTCCTTGCCGTCAACGGAGAAGCTGGTGAGTTCGTAGGCGTCAGGGCTGGCCGCGTCCAGCCCGCTTGACTGCCCGAAGTACCACGCGGAGGTGACGCTCGGATCGCGCAGCATCTCGCGGTACTCCGCTTGATCATTGACGCAGGCGAACCGCATCGTGCCACCCGCAGGCTGGACCCTGTACTCCCAGCGCACCGTGGCGACGAACATCGAACCGCGACCGGTCGCTGGGCCGCCCGACCACGGGCTGAGCGAGACTGACGTCTTCACGTCGTACCAGCGTTCGGGTGCGTGGATGACTTGGTCGCGAAGGTCGGTGTAGAGGTCCCTCGCGAGTGCGTTGTCCTTGAGCCTCAAGGCGATGGCGTTGGTAGCCACCCTGTCGAGGTGATCGTCGGAGGCGACGTCCTTCAAGGTGTTGGGATCGAAGGCCAAGGCTTCGAGCACTGCGTCGCGGATGGCAGGTGCCTCGGCATGCACGGCTTCGCGGAGCCCTTCCTTGGTGTGCTGCTCGCCGAGCTCGCGGTCCAACAGCTCAAAGAAGAAGCCAACGACGCCGATGCCGAAGAGCCCTGAGCCAAGTTCGGTCAGAGGGATGGGGATCGGCAGCGCCGCAATGGACGAAAGTGGTCAAGTGTCGAAAGCTGGCCGAGCAGGAACGTTGAAGCCTGTCATACGTGATTCACCAACCTCAAGTACACAGAACACGGAACGTGCCCGGCCCGGAGCTCATCACGAGTCTCGCTTATTTCGCAAATTCGGCGGTGCCCACGAGGCTCAGCATTGGCACATGGGAGCGGAAGTGGCTGCGACTAGAAGCGAGTACGCGCCATCTTGTTGAACATTTCGCTATAGCCCTCAACAGCAGCGACAGCCCGCTCAACCTTGCCACCGAATAGACCGACGCTCAGCGGTGCCCAGAGATCTCCTTGCGCGTCAATTTCCGCTTTAATCTCCCCGACAGCCCCCGACCCGTACCGAGCACGCCACGTCGAACGGCCGAACCAGTTTGAGTGTTTCAGCCACGAACGCCCCGCAGCGTCCCCCGCCTCCAGGCTCGCGAAATCTTGCGAAATCAACCCGAGCATGACTTCAGCCCTGTCGAACGCGTCGTCAAAGGCAGCTTCGTCGATGTATTGATCCACAAAGTGTGGCTGCAAGATGGTATGAAGCCACTCTGCTACAGGCGTATAGTAGACACCCGACTGGCGACCAGTGAAAACCCGGAGTGCAGTGCGCGGATCTTCACCCGTCTTTGCCGACCTCGAAATGACGCTAGGGAGCAATCTATCCATTCCCTCGAAGGGCACCCATGGATTCTCTGCATCGATTAGCACCTGACGCCCCGTACCATGCTGCTGCGGAATGGTTACATCGACCAGCAGAGTCTTCAGGTTATCCCAACGGCCTTGTCCGGTTGCCGCTAGGGCTGCGGTGAACACAGAAACGAGCGCAGGCACATGGTGCAAATTCAGCAAAACGCCGTCGCCGCTCTTCAGCTTCGCAGCTTCTCCGGCAATCGCTTTGAGCGCTGATACCCACGGTGCAAGGGACTGCCCTTCACCCCAGCGAGCAGCGACTTGCAAAGAGGCGCAGAACGGTTCGGCAAGCTGCCAGTAGGACGCCGCGAGCTCGGCGCAGCGCACCATGCGGTCTTCACCTGATCCCTCTGGTAGCCCAGTAGGGAAGCGGTCGCTATCTCGCATAGCGGTCAAGATTCGACGTGCTTCCTCTAGTACGAGATCATTCAGCTTAATCTTCATTGCCGGTTCGGGAATCGCATCTTTCGCCGCTTGGCGCATCATGTTTACTCGCGCGGCCACGTCGCCCCGGTCGGCCGAGTCCGGTACCGTTGCAACATCCGACATCGCAGTTTTCACCACCCGACTAATCATCGCGATCAGCGCTTCAGCAGCAGTTGCCTCATCCTTACCGAACAAGTTGACGTATTGGATATCGCTCAGAGTTCTGCCCGCGCCGAGATCCCACTTCGGAACATCTACCTCAGCGAAGCGAACAGGAACCAGCCAAGTTGCTTCCGGGGGCAACATGCGAAACTCCTCGGCTGCGAGCGCCAACTCCTCGTTCATGTAGCCTCTTGCTTTGGCTTGAGATCGTTCAGAGAAGCAAGCTAGGAACAGCAGTGTTCCAGAGCGGATGGCTTCTCGGATCTTCCGCTTCCAATCATCGCCAGGCGCAAGAGAGTCGCGATCTCTCCAGTAAGGGATACGTGCCGCCTCCAGCATCGCACATAGTTTGTCGACTCGTTCTACGTCTTCGTGCACGTACGACACAAAGACATGCTTAGCTTCATCACTCGGCATGAGCTCGCGTCCAATCACTCGACAAACACACCGTTCGTCAATTCCGCTATGACGGAGGGGGCGGAAGCTGATCAGCGAGGACGAGCCATCTTATTGAACCCTTCAGCATAGTCCTTAGCCGCCGTAGTAGCCCGTTCAAGCCGTCCGCCAAACAGACCTGCGGCCAACGGTGCCCAGGACGTTCCTTGCGTCTCGATCTCCGTGGTGACGTCCGCTAGAGCCCCGCCCCCGTACCGGGCGCGCCATGTCGATCGGCCGAACCAGTAGGAACGCTTCGACCAGGCACGCTCCGGGTCAGTCCCAATCCAAGCATTCCAGATGTCCTGCGAGAGCAAGCCGAGCAGCACTTCAGTCCTGTCGAATGCTTCGTCGTATGCAACGTCATCCGTGTACTGGTCCTTGAAGTGCGGCCGGAGGATGGCGTATAGCCAGTCAGCCACTGGTGTCAGGAGCCGAGTGGCCTGGTTGCTGGCAAACATCTTGTAGACGGCGCGAGGTTCTTTACCGGTCTGGGCAGCTCGCGCGACGACGTTTGGAAGCAAGTCTTGCCACTCATCGAAGACGGTCCAAACGTGCTCCACTTGCATAAGCGGGTCACGTCCCCCTCCATGCTCGCTTGGCAGGGTGATATCTAGCAGAAGGGTCTTCAGGTTGTTCCACTGTCCGTCTCCTACAGCGGCCAAGGCCGCAGTGAACGTTGCGGTGAAGGCAGGAACGTGCCGCAGGTGCAGCAGTGCGACGTTGCCGCCCACCGACTTGGTGGCCTCACTTGCGATCGTCCTGAGCGCCGATGCCCACGGTGCAAGTACCTGCCCTTCACCCCATCGAGCCGCGATCTGAAGAGAAGCACAAAAGGGTTCGGCAAGCTTCCAGTAGTCCGCGGTAACCTCGGCGCAGCGCATTACATGCTCGTCGTTCGTTCCGCCCAGCCGGTCTGTCGGAAACCGCTCTCCATCCCGCATTGCCGTCGAGATTCGTTGCGCTTCGTCGGTGATGAGGTCGTTCAACTCGATGCGCTTGGCCGGGTCAAGGATCATGTCCTTAGTTAGCTGGCGAAGCTTGGTCAGCCGGTCGGCGTCATCGGCTTCCTCGACCGAGGCCCGTACTGTCGCCGGGTCAGGGCTGGTGGTACCTATGACCTTGCTGACCGTGTTCGTGAGGCTGACCAGGTTGGGCACGTACCTACTACCGAACAGATCCGCATAGTTGAGGTCGCTGAGGGTCCGGCCCGCACCAAGATCCCAAGCGGGGACCTCCACGTCATCGAAGCGGACGGGGATGAGCCAGGTCGCTTCTGGCGGATACTGGCGGAACTCCTCAGCAGCGAGGGTGAGCTCCTCGTTCATGTACGACCTGGGCTTCGCCTTGGTCTGCTCTGAGAAGCAGGCCAGGAAGACGAGGGAGCCAGAACGGATGGCGTCGCGGACCTTCTGCTTCCACTGGTCGCCGGGAGCAAGCGCTGTCTTGTCCCGCCAGTACGGGATGTTGGCCGCGTCCAGCGCTTCGCACAGCTGGTCGACCTTCTCCGCGTCTTCCCGCACGTAGGACACGAAGACGTGCTTGGCCTCGTCGCTCGGCATGGCGAGCAGGGTACTGCGGAGGTCCGACGGGCCAGGCTGGTTCTCCCCTGTCGAGCGGGAGGTGGTCGTGGGTCGTCGTCTTGAAGTGTTCGTCCGGCCGTTGTCGATGGAGGAGGGCCGGAAGCTGGCCCGGATCGGGCGAACCGCGAAGGACCCGGTGCGTCTGCGTCGGGCGATCGTGGTGTTGATGTCGGTCCGGGGGCAGGCGGTGCCGGACATCACGTCGTTGATGCAGGTCAGCGCCGAGTACGTGCGTGATGTGATCCACTCCTCAGGCTGCGGCCCCGGCAGCGGGGCCGGGACCACCCCCGCTCGCACGCGGAAGACTTCCTCGCGCGTCGAGGCTGGCGGGTGCCGGGCAGCGTGATAGGACTCGGTGAGCCCGTCGACAGCGGAGACGCCGAGCCGCTGCACGTCGGAGCGGTGGTGACTGGATCGACAGCGGTCCAGGCCTGTCGACGTGCATAGTGTTCGACTGGTTTCGTGGGGGTTGTCAACGATCTCGCAAAATTGCGAAATGAAGTTCACGAATTTACGAAAGAACACTTCGGGAAATTCGACGAAGCATCCTACACCTCACGCCGCCTGTCCCGCCACTTCCGAACGCCCGGCAGGAGCGACGAATCCTCGACCACACCGCGCCCATCCAGGACGCCCTGCACGTTGCCCAGAAAGCCCTTGGCGAAGCGCCGCTCCATCGCATGCAGCGCGGAAGGCACCCCCGCGCCGGCCACCACCAGCAACGGGTTCGCCATGACTGCGAAAACGGCGCCCGCGGCGAGCACCCGGTTCTTGACCGACGCGAAGTCGATCACGACGGTGGACCGGCCGTCCCCCGCCTCCACCACTGCGGCCGTGACCTGGCGCGTGACGCCCATGGTGGTAATGGTGAAGACGACCGTTACGGCCTCCTCGTCTAGCGCGACCTGCGGGTACCCGAGCAGTTCGACCGCGCCGACGAGGGCGTGGAACGCCCCAAGCCGCGTGGCGCGCAACGTCCGCTCGTACCGCTTGGACTTGGTGAGCGCCTGCTTGAGGTCGAGCTTCTCATCGGTGTGCGGGTCGTACGACGGCAGGACGCCGCGCCGTTCCAGTGCTTCCAGCAGGCGGCGGAAGTCGTATTTCCAGTCCTCGTCGGAAAGACGAAGGGCCTGCTGCCGCACGAGCGTCCACAGGCTTTCGGGAATGTCTTCCTTCGCTGGCATCCCGGCTCGCCCGACGAGCACCGGCACGAGCGCTATCCCATTGCGCAGCGCGGTCTCCAACTCCCGCCGGACCCAATCACCCGGTGAGTGGAGCCGGCGCTTCCCTACCCCGTCGACCTCGCTGGCCCAGTGCTCGCCCAGCACCACGATGACCGCTCTTGACGACCGCAAGGCCCCTTCGAGCCGCTGGACGTAGTCCTGCGCGGGCAGGTTCGAGTCGATGTCCCGGTAGACCCGTTCGTCCCCGAAGTAGTCCCGCAGGCCATCGGCCAACCGCCCGACCCACGGACCCGAATCAGAACGCCGGTAAGAGATGAAAATGCCACTGCCGACCTGTCGTTCCGCTGCCACGCACGCTCCAAGTCCGGTCCACGTCCGACAACGGCCCATCGCCCGGATCAGGTCACGCGTTTCACGTTCATAGAACGGCGATAAATCATTTCTCACAGTTCCGTCGACGACATCGTCCCGAGGTACGTGACGAGCCGGTGGCTTGTCAT
>NZ_JBPKJK010000227.1:0-11668 GCF_051756985.1 Saccharothrix sabaoui | reverse complement strand
GTCGGCGCGCACACCGGAAGCCGTCGCACCGACTGGCGGAAGTCGTTGCGGGACAACGAAGTCCGTTGCCGAGGAGTGCTCAACGTTGCGCAGACCGGACCGGGCGGTCCGGAGCACGATTCCCCCACAGCACAGAGCGAGGGGAGGTGACCACACATGAAGAAGCTCGTCGTCCGCCGCCTGGAGACCGTCAAGACCAGCGCCGCGACCTCCTGCTCGGTCGTCGTCGCCTGACGACACCCGGCAGCAACGGAATGACCAGCCGGTGGGTCGGCGCGCGTGCGCCGGCCCACCGGTTTCCCACGGGAGAGAAAGGACCGCACCGATGCCCGGCTATCCCCCCGACTCGGTGATCACCGTGCTGCCGTACTCGCATCGGCGCGAGGCCGACTCCGCGGTCATCGGCGACGTCGACCGACAGGTCTTCCTGAGCATCCCCCTGGAGGGGCTCGACGTGCTGGAGTGGTTCGCCGAGGGCTGCACGCCCGCGGAGGCGAGCCGCCGCTACGAGGCCAAGCACGGCGAGACCGCCGACCTCGACGACTTCATCGACGCGATGGTCGCCGAGGGCTTCGTCACGGTGGACGGCGAGGCGGGCGGCACGGTCACCGCCACCGCCGCGGCCGGCACCGCCACCGCGGCCTCGGGCGCCGCCGCACCGGCCGGCGACCCGGCACCGGGCCTGCGCTGGAAGAGCCACATGGAGTGGATCAGCCAGAAGACGGCGCGGCGGATCTTCTCGACGCCCGTCCTCGTGCTCTCCGGCCTGGTCATCGCCACCGGCGTGCTCATCGCGATCCTGAACCCGGGCATCATCCCCGGCGCCACGGTCCTGCTGTTCCCCGAGCACTTCGCGCTGCTCACCTGGTCGACCATGGCGATCATGGTGCTGGGCATCTACATCCACGAGGTCGCGCACCTCGTGGCGGCCCGCGCCGCCGGCGTGCCCGCGCGCATCGGCATCGGCAGCCGGCTCTACATCCTGGTCGCCGAGACCGACATGAGCGGCATCTGGCTGGCGTCCAAGAAGGAGCGCTACGTCGCGTTCCTGTCCGGCCCCATCGTGGACGGCGTGTTCGGCTCGATCGCGATCATCCTGCTCAAGCTGATGGAGACCGGCGCGCTGTCGGTTCCGCAGGAGATCCAGTGGCTCACCGCCGCGGCGCTGTGGACCTACTTCGGCCGCCTGCTGTGGCAGTGCTTCTTCTTCATGCACACCGACTTCTACTACGTGATCACCACCGCGATCGGGACCCGCAACCTGATCAAGGACACCGAGAAGTGGATGCTCAACGGCCTGCGCAGGCTGTGGCGCTCCCCCAAGCGCGAGGACCTGTCCGACCTGAGCCCGCGCGAGATGAAGTCGGTGCGCTGGTACTCGGCGGTGTACCTGCTGGGCCGCGGCGTCACGATCGCCTCGCTGTTCGCGATCACCCTGCCGGTGCTGATCGGCTACCTGTCGCAGGCGTTCCTGTTCGCGACCGGCCAGGACAGCCGGATCAACTCGTTCGACTTCGCCACGATCGTGCTGGTGGCGGTGCTGCTCGACGGCGGCGGCCTGTACGTGTCCACCCGCAACCTGCTCCGCAGGCGGCGGGCGCGGCGCGCGGAGCTGGCGCTGCGCGACGAGCGGTTGAGCTCGGCGAAGGCCACGGCGCAGGCGGGCGCGGTCGGCTCCTGACCGCCCCCGGCACGGCGGGACGGGTTACCGTACCCGGGACACGACCCGCACTGTGGAGGCAAGGACACGTGACCGCGGCCGGCATCACGACCCGAGAGCTCAACCGCGCCCTGCTGGCTCGCCAAGGACTCCTGGAACCGATCGACGACTCGGTCCCGGGAGTCCTCGCGCGCGTGGGGGCGGTGCAGGCGCAGAGCTGGCCGGCGGTCCCGGTCGCGCTGTGGACCCGGACCGCCGACCTGGCCCCGGACGCGGTCACCGCGGCGGCGGAGCGCGGCGAGCTGCTGCTGTCGACCCTGCTGCGCGGCACGCTGCACGTGGTGGCCGCCGAGCAGTACCCGGCGTACGCGGCGGTCACCGCCCTCACCGGCGCGGCCGACTGGCGGCGCAAGACCAAGGGGCCGGCGCCGCTGATGGACCGGCTGCTGGCCGAGCTGCGCGAGCACACCGCCGAGCGGGCCCGCACCGTCGACGAGGTGTGCGCGTTCATCGAGGCGTTCCTGGAACGCCACCCGGACGCCACCACCGACGAGGAGATCGCGTTCCAGCGGCAGTACAAGTGGCGTCCCTTCCGGGGTGTGCCCGCGTTCGTCCGCGCGCCGGCCGACGGCACGTGGGGCGCGAAGGCCCCCGAGGCGCTGCGCGCCGCTCCCCCGGCCGACGAGGACGCCGACGCCGCCCTGGGGGCGGTCATCCGGGCGCACCTGCGCGCGTTCGGCCCCGCCGCCGCGGACGACGTCGCCACCTGGATCGGCCACCGCACCCCCGCGGTGCGCGACGCCCTGGCCGCGATGGACGACCTGGTCACGTTCTCCGAGGACGGCCGCCGCGTGCTGCACGACCTGCCGGACGCGCCCAGGCCGGACGCGGGCACCCCCGCGCCGGTGAAGCTGCTGCCCGCGTTCGACAGCACCCTGCTGGCGTACCAGGGCGCGCACCGCGAGCGCATCCTGCCCACCGCGCACAAGGACGTCGTCTACGCCAAGTCCAACCTCCAGATCAAACCGACCTTCCTGGTCGACGGCCTGGTGGCGGGCACGTGGGCGATCGAGGTCAAGCGGCGGGTCGCCACCGTGTCGCTGCGCCCGCTGGAGGCGCTGTCCGCGAAGGACCGCAAGGCGCTGGAGGCGGAGGCCGAGCGGCTGGCCCGGTTCGCCCAGCCCGACGCCAAGGGCCACGCGGTCGTCGTGGAGGGCTGACCCGCCCGGCGCGAACCCCCGGCGCGGGAGGGCCGGCCCGTCGCGGGCCCCGGCGCGGGAGGGCCCGCCTCCTAGGATGGGCGTCGTGGAACTGCGCCGACTCCGGTACTTCGTCGCCGTCGCCGAGGAGCTGCACTTCGGCCGGGCGGCGGCCCGGTTGCTGATCGCGGGGCCGTCGCTGTCGCAGCAGATCAAGGCGCTCGAACGCGACCTGGGCGTGCCGCTGTTCGCCCGCGACCACCGGGCGGTCGCCCTCACCGCGGCCGGCGCCGCGCTGCTCCCGGACGTGCGCGCGCTGCTCGACTCGGCCGACGCGCTGCGTCGCCGGGCGCAGCGGCTGGCCGGGGCCGACCCGGTACGCGTCGGCTACGTCAACTGGCTGCCCCCGGACCTGTCCTCTCGCACGTCCGGGGTCGCGCAGCTGTACGTGGACACGTGGGTCGTGCCGTCGCACGCGCAGGCGGCGCGCGTCGCCGACGGCAGCCTCGACCTGGCCGTGTGCTGGGTGCGGACCGCCGACCTCGCCCGCCGGGGGCTGACGGCCCGGCTGCTCGGCGCGGACCGGCTCTACGCCGTGTCGAGCGGCGCGGACAGCGGCCCGGTGCGAGCGGCGGACACCGCGGTGCTGGTGGACGACGACGTCACGTCGTGGTCGTCGTGGAACGCCTTCGCCGAGGAGTTCGCGCGCGACACCGGCGCCCGCGTGGTGCGCATCCACAACGGCGCCGTCACCGGGCCCGCGTTCTTCGACCACGTGCGGGCGTGCGCCACGCCGGTGCTCAACTCGCCCAAGGGCCAGACCGCGCCGCTGCCACCGGACCTCGTCCAGCGGCCGGTGGTCGACCCGGAGGTGGTGTGGACGTGGTCGCTCGTCCGCCGCGACGACGAGGTCCGCGCCACCGTGCTGGCCGCCGCCGACGCCCTCACCCGTGACGTGGGCGACCTCGGCCTGCGCCGGGAGGGCGTGTGGCTGCCCGCGGACGATCCCCACCGGGCACCGGGAGGCTGAGCCTCCCGCGGAGGAGGAAACAGGTCGTGGCACGCGGACCCGCCCGCGCGCACGATCGAGGAGCGGGTTCCACCACTCCTCACCGGAAAGCGGGTACTCCGACATGGACACCCAGAAGGTCGCCGTCATCACGGGCGCGTCCCAGGGCATCGGCGCGGCCCTGGTCCCGGCCTACCGCAAGCTCGGCTACTCCGTCGTGGCGGTGTCCCGCACGATCGACGCCCCCGACGACCCGGAGGTGCTGGCCGTGCGCGCCGACCTGTCGCGGCCCGGGAACGGCGCCCGCGTCGTCGAGGAGGCGCTCGCGCGGTTCGGCCGGGTCGACACGCTGGTGAACAACGCGGGCGTGTTCGTCGCCAAGCCGTTCACCGACTACACCGACGAGGACTTCGCCACCGTCGTGGGCACCAACCTGCGGAGTTTCTTCGACATCTCCCGCAGCGCCGTGGCGGCGATGCTCGCCCGGGGCGGCGGCGGCCACGTGGTCAACGTGTCCACCAGCCTGGTCGACCACGCGCTGTCCGCGTTCCCCTCGGCGCTCGCGTCGCTGACCAAGGGCGGCCTGAACGCCGTGACCAGGTCGCTGGCGATCGAGTACGCGTCCCGGGGCGTGCGGGTCAACGCCCTCGCGCTCGGCGTCATCCGCACGCCGATGCACGCGCCGGAGGCGCACGACGCCCTCGCCGCGCTGCACCCGGTCGGCCGCCTGGGCGAGGTCGACGAGGTCGTCGAGGCGATCACCTTCCTGGAGCAGGCCGGGTTCGTCACGGGCGAGGTCCTGCACGTCGACGGCGGCCAGAGCGCGGGGCACTGACGTGGGCGAACAGGTGCTGCGGGACGTCATGGACCGGTGGAAGGACGCCGTGGACGCGCACGACCCCGAGCGCGTGGCCGCGACCTTCACCACCGACGCGATCTTCCGGGGCCTGCGCCCCCACGGCGTGGGCCGCGCGGCGGTGGCCGAGTACTACGGCTCCCAGCCGCTCGGGCTGAAGGCGGACTACGAGGTCCTCGAAACCCGCCAACTGGCCGACGACCTGGTGCTCGGCTACCTGGACGTGGCGTTCTCCTTCGTCGACCGGCCGACGCTGCGGGTGCAGCTGGGCGTGCTCGTGGAGGGCGACCTGATCAGCTACTACCAGGTGTCCGCGCCGGTCTGAGCCGCCGCGCCCGGGGTGGTCCGGGCTCGGGGTGGTCCGGGCTCGGCGCGACGGTTCAGGCCATGGCGGGGCGGGGTCGCGGTACGGGCCTGCCGTCCACCATCTCGTGCACCTCGCCGCCGACCCGGCGCACCACCGCCGGGTCGTGGGTGACCACGAGCAGGGTGAGCCCGCGCTCCTCGCGCAGCTCGGAGAGCAGGTCGACCACGCTCGCGGCGACCGCGCGGTCCAGGGCGCTGGTGACCTCGTCGCACAGCAGCACGTCCGGGTCGGCGGCCAGGGCGCGGGCGATGGCGACCCGCTGGCGCTCGCCACCGGACAGCGCGGCGGGCAGGGAGTCGGCGTGCCGCTCGGTGAGGCCGACCCGGCGCAACAGCCCGACCACCTCGTCGGTGACCTCCTCGTCGTCGCCGCACAGGTCGAACTGCTCCAGCGGCCGGGCGACGATGCGGCGCACGGTGTGCCGCGGGTTGAGCGAGTCGTAGGGGTTCTGCGGGACCAGCTGGACGCGGCGGAGCTGCTCGGCGTCGCGGCCGGCCACCAGCGGGGCCAGCGGCACGCCGTCGAGCAGGACACTCCCCTCGGCGGGCGCCATCAGGCCCGCGACGACGCGCAGCAGGGTGGTCTTGCCGCACCCGGAGGGCCCGACCAGGCACACGCCGCCGCCGGCGGGCGCCCGCAGCGACGCCCGGTCCAGCACGACCCCCACGCCGCGCCGGCGGACGGTGACGCCGGAGACGACGAGCAGGTCCGGGGCGTCCTCGGGGGGCTCCCGGCGCACCGGGGTGTCGGCGGCGACCACGAGCTGCCTGGTGCCGGGGTGCGTCGGCGCGGTCAGCACGCGCTCCGCCGGCCCCACCTCGACGACCCGGCCGCCGTCGACCACGGCGAGCCGGTCGGCGGCGGTGGCCAGCGCGGGCAGGTCGTGGGACACGAGCACGGCGGCGGCGCCGGAGACCCGGCACAGCTCCACGAACTCGGCGAGCAGGCGGTCGGCGTTGTCCGCGTCCAGGGCGCTGGTCGGCTCGTCCAGGACGACGACCGCGGGCCGGTGGGTCAGCGCGATGGCCAGCGCGAGGCGCTGGAGCTGGCCGCCGGACATCTGGTGCGGCCGGCGGTCGAGGAACTCGTCGTCGTCCGGCAGGTTCGCCCGGCGCAGGGCCGCCCTGGACAGCGCGTCGACCTCGGCGCGGGCGACGCCCCTGGCCCGCAGCACCTCGGCCAGCTGGGCGCGCACCCGCAGGTGGGACGGCAGCGCGGTGCGCGGGTCCTGGGCGACGTAGGCGGCGTGCCGGGCGCGCAGCAGGCGCAGGGCACGGCCGGACCGCGCGCCCAGGTCGTGCCCGGCGACGCGGGTGACGCCCCCGACGTGGACGAGCCCGGGGCGCAGGTGGCCGAGCAGGGCCAGGGCGATGGTGGTCTTGCCGCTGCCGGACGCGCCGACCAGGCCCAGCACCTCGCCCGGCCGCACGGCCAGGTCCACGCCGTCCACGACGGTGCGGTCGGTGCCCGCCACGGCGATGCGCAGCCCCACCACCTCGGCGGCGACCGCGGGCCGGGGGTCGTCGGCGACGGCGCGGACCACCCGCGCGCGGCGGGGGGCGCGGCGCGGCGAGCGGTCGACGGCCAGGCGGTCGGCCAGGGCGCTGGACAGGCTCAGCAGCACGACCAGCGCGGCCACCGGGGCCAGCACGGCGAGCGGCTGCAACGCCAGGCCGCCGCGGTTCTCGAAGATCATCAACGCCCAGTCGGCGGTGGGCGGCTGCACGCCGAGCCCGAGGAAGCTCGCGGTGGCCACCGCGTACACCGCGGCGACGAACCGCACACCGAGGTCGGCGGCCAGCACGGGACCCAGGTTGGGCAGCACCTCGCGCACGAGCACCGACCGGCCGGGCTCGCCGCGCGCCGCGGCCACCTCGACGTAGTCGCGGGACAGCGCGCCGGCGGTCGCGGTGCGCACCACGCGCACGATGTCGGGCAGCAGGACGACGGTGATCGCCACCGCCGCGCCGCCCGTGCCCCGGCCGACGCCGGTGACGATGACGGTGAGCAGCACGATCGCGGGCAGGCCCATCAGCACGTCCGCGGTCCGCATGACGGTGTGGTCCACCCAGCCGCCCCGGTGCGCGGCGAGCATCCCGGCCGCCGTGGCGACCGAGTAGGTGACCACCAGCACGGCCAGCGCGACGAGCACCAGGGTCCGGCCGCCGTGCAGCAGCCTGCTCAGCACGTCGGCGCCCAGGTAGTCGGTGCCCAGCGGGTGCCCGGGCGCCGAGGGGGCGAACGGGAACGACACCGACTCGTCGGGCGCGTGCGGGGCCAGGAACGGGCCGAGCACCGCCACCAGCAGCACCAGGCCCAGGGGCACGACGAGGCCCCACGGCACCCTCGCACCCCGCCGCGCCTCGGACGTCACCGGGTCACCCCCCGTTTCGGGTCGAGCAGGACGGCGAGCACGTCGCCGACGAGGTTGAGCAGCACGGTCACCGCCGCCGCGGCCAGCGCGACGGCCTGCACCACCGGCACGTCGCGGCCGGCCGAGGCGGTGACCAGGGCCGAGGCGAGGCCGGGGTAGCCGAACATGGTCTCGGCGATCAGCGCGCCGCCGAGCAGGAACCCGGCGTAGCGGCAGAAGATCGGCAGGGCCGGCGGCAGCGCCGAGGGCAGCACGTAGCGCAGCACGACCCGGTGCTCGGGAACGCCGTTGAGCCGGGCGTTCTCCGCCGCGTCCCCGGTGGACACCTCGCGCACGCCCGCCCGCACCAGCCGCACGTTGTGGGCCAGGCAGACGGCGAGCAGCGTGACGACCGGCAGCACGAGGATCTCCGGCGAGTCCAGCGGCTGCTGCCCCGGCGGCACGAACGACACGGCGGGCAGCACGCCCAGCTGCACGGCGAACACGACCACCAGCACGGTGCCGATGACGAACTCCGGCACCGACACCAGGCCCAGCGTGGTGCCCGAGATGACGCGGTCGGCGGTGCGGCCGGCGCGCAGCGCGGACCACACGCCGAGGCCGATCGCCAGCGGCACCAGCAGCACGACCGCCAGCCCGCCGAGCAGTGCGGTGTTGCCCGCCCGTTCCGCGATCACGTCGGAGACCGGGCGGTGGCTGACGTAGGAGACGCCGAAGTCGCCGCCCGCCGCGCTCCACAGCCAGTCGAAGTAGCGCACCACCGCCGGGCGGTCGAGCCCCAGCTCGGTGCGCATCGCGACCACCGAGGCAGGGTCGGAGTCGGGGCCGAGCGCGGCGGTGGCGGCGTCGCCGGGTGCGAGCTCGGTCGCGAGGAACACGATCGCCGACACCGCCAGCAGCACCCCGAACCCGGCCACCAGCCGGAAGGCGACGAGCCGGGGCAACCCCCCGGCCCGCCGCACCGCCACCTCCGCGGTCATGCCAGGAAGGCGTCTCGGAAGCTGGGGAACCCGGGGTAGCCCAACGACTTCACGCCGTTGACCTTCGGGGTGCCGGCCGAGACGATCGGGGCGCGGGCCCACACCAGGTCGCCGCCCTCCTCGCTGAGCAGCTGCTGGAGGTCGCCCATCGAGGTGCGGCGCTGCTCCTCGCTGACCGCGGTGCGCACGGCGGCGGCGAGCTTGTCGACCTTCTCCCCCGCCAGGCCGGTGAACGGCAGCAGCGCGTCGGAGCCGTAGAAGAACAGCACGTCCAGCGGCAGCGGCCGGGGCTTGCGGTTGGCCGACTGGAACTGCGCGCCGACGAACACCTTGTAGTCGGCGAGGAAGTCCGCGGCGGGCACCTTGTCCAGCTCGATGGTGATGCCGGCGGCCTTGGCGTGCTCGGCGAACGCGACCGCGCCCTCGGTGAGGCCGTACTCGTAGTCGCTGGTGCGGATCTTCAGCTTCAGGTCCGACATGCCGGCGTCCTTGAGCAGCTTCTTGGCGCGCTCCGGGTCGTACTCGCGCTGCGGCAGTTCCTCCGCGTAGAACGGCAGGTGCTTGCCGAACAGGTCGTTGCCCAGCTCGCCGAAGCCGAGGGTGACGTTGTCGACCATCTTCTGCCGGTCGACCGCGTACCGCAGGGCCTGCGTGACGCGCGGGTCGGTGAACGGCTCCTTGTTGCGCTTCATGGACGCGCCGAAGTTCGCCCACTCCCACTTGGGCGGCACGAACAGCTTCACGTCGGCGTTGTCGCGCTCCACGCGGGCCGAGGTGAGCGGGATGCTCGCGGCGTAGTCGAGCTGCCCGGACTTGAGGGCGTTGAGCCGCGCCTCCGGGTCGGCGATGGACAGCAGCTCCAGCTCGTCGAGGTACGGGCCGCCCTCGGGCCGCCAGTAGTTCGGGTTGCGCTTGAGCAGGCTGCCCTTGCCCGGCTCCAGCCGGTCGACGGTGAACGGGCCGGAGCCGATCGCCTTGGTGAAGTCCGTGGTGTCCTTGGAGAACACGAACACGCCCTGGGTCAGGGCCAGGTCGAGGAAGCCGTGCGGGCGCAGCATGGGCAGCACCAGGGTGCGGTCGTCCTGGCGCTTGGCGTTGGCCAGGTCGATGTCCATGAGCAGCGGCGCGGTGTTGGACTTCTGGTCCACGTAGGTGCGCAGCGTGTGCAGCACGTCCTCGGACGTCATGGTGCGCCCGTCGTGGAACGTGATGCCCTCGCGCAGCCTGATCGTCCACTGGGTGCCGTCGGCGTTGGGCGCGATCTCCTCGGCCAGCACGAACGTCGGCTTGCCGTCGGCGTCGATGTCGACCAGCACGTCGTACACGACGCGCGTGCGGACGTAGTCGATCGGCGTGTTGGTGGACTTGAGGATGTTGGCGGTCTCGTTGCTGCCGCCGATGAACGCCGCGCGCATCCGGCCGCCGCGCTTCGGTTCGACCGAGGGCGCGGTGCTCTGCGCGAGCGGTCCGGCGCCGGACCCGCCGCACGCCGCGAGAGCGCCCGGCACCGTCGCGGCGAGCGACACACCCGCGAACCCCCGCAACAGGGCCCGCCGGTTAAAACCACGACCGTCCGACATGGACATCGCACCTCCTGGTCCAGGACAGGGTCGCGCTCGGCGACCGTCGGCGGCACGCTAACGGCCGGTGCGCGTGGGCGACTGCTCAGAAGTAGGCATCCGGTCCGACCTGTGATGCGCAGTTCGGCACAGACACGCGTCGCGGTCGCCTGCGATCGTGCGGGGCATGAGCGAGCGATTGAAGGACGTGCCGGAGGACTTCACCCGCGTGCTGTGCGTGGTGGCCCACCCGGACGACATCGAGTTCTCCGGCGCGGGCGCCGTGGCGGCGTGGACCGCCGCGGGCAAGGAGGTGGCCTACGTCCTGGTGACCCGGGGTGAGGCGGGCATCGACGGCCTGGACCCGGCCGAGTCGGCGGCGGTGCGCGAGCGGGAGCAGCGCACCAGCGCGGACCTGGTGGGGGTGAAGGAGGTGGTGTTCCTGGAGGGCCACCGCGACGGGGTGATCGAGGAGGGGGTGGCGCTGCGCCGCGACCTGGCCGCCGAGGTCCGCCGCTTCCGGCCCGAGCTGGTGGTGGGCTACAACCACCGCGACGAGACGTTCACGAACCGGTGGAACAGCGCCGACCACCGCGCCGTGGGCCGCGCGCTGCTCGACGCCGTGGCCGACGCGGGCAACCGCTGGATCTTCCCCGACGCGGGCGAGCCGTGGACGGGCGTGCGCCACGTGGCGGTGCTGGCCTCGCCGCGGCCCACGCACGCGGTGGACGTGAGCGGGTCGGTGGACCTGGCCGTGGCGTCGTTGGAGGCGCACCGGGCGTACCTGGACGCGTTGGGCGCGACCGACGTGCGGACCCCGCTGACGCGGCTGTTCGAGGCCAACGGTCAGCGCTACGACGGCCGTCCCGCGGTGACGCTGGAGTTCGTCGTCGGCGGCTGACCCGGCGGTTCGACCGGGTGTCCGGTCGGGGGTGTTCAATTCTGGGCATCACCGCGCCACCACCGGGTGCCACCCTCTGCCCATGCCTGCGATCCCTTACCTGAAGTACGAGAACGCCGCCGCCGCGCTGGACTGGCTCAGCACCACGTTCGGCTTCACCGAGGACAAGCGCTACGCGCACGAGGACGGCACCGTCTTCCACGCCGAGATGAGCACGCCGCTCGGCGACCCCGTCTACCTGGCGGGGCCGGGCGGCGAGTACCGCAACCCGCGCAACAGCGGCGCGGTCAACGCCATGGTCTCGGTCGACGTGGCGGACGCCGACGCGTTGCACGAGCGGGTGACCGGCGCGGGCGGCGAGGTCGCGTTCCCGCCCACCAACACCCCGCAGGGCATGCGGGTGTTCAAGGTGGTGGACGTGGAGGGCCACGAGTGGTTCTTCAACCAGCGGCTCGACGGGACCGCCTGAACAGGTGCGCGACGACGTGAGGGCCCCGACCGCGGTCGGGGCCCTCACACCTTTTCCGGTGCCGCGCCGGGCCGGCCGGCGGGGTGCGCGCGGTCGCCCGGCCCAGCGGAGCGCGGTCGCCCGGCCCGGCGGAGCGCGGCCGAACGGCAGTTCCCGGGCCTCCCTCGGGCGGGAACGTGTCGACGACCCGCGAGACCCAGCGGGGCAACGTGGGCCGGGCGGTCCCGCAGCTCCGGGCCACCCCGGACGAGTGCTGCGAAACGCAGGTCCGGAACGCGGGCGCGCACCCGCTGA
>NZ_JBPKJK010000226.1:0-11807 GCF_051756985.1 Saccharothrix sabaoui | reverse complement strand
CTGTCGTCCGGCACCGCCTCGCCCAGCCCGTGCGCCCACAGCCGCGCGTAGTGGCCGCCCGCCGCCAGCAGCTCGGCGTGCGTGCCCACCTCGACGACCCGCCCGCCGGCCAGCACCACGATCCGGTCGGCACGGGCGGCGGTCGCCAGGCGGTGCGCCACCACGAACGTCGTGCGCGCGCCCGCCAGGTGGTCGCCCGCCGCCAGGACCGCCGACTCGGTGGCCGGGTCCAGGGCGGCGGTGGCCTCGTCCAGCAGCAGCAGCGCCGGCTGGACCAGCTCGGCGCGCGCCAGCGCGACCAGCTGCCGCTGACCCGCCGACAGGCCCTGCCCGCGTTCGCCGACCTGCTGGTGGAAGGCGTGCGGCAGCGACGCCACGGTCGGCAGGGCGCCCACCGCGCGCACCGCCGCCTCGACCTGCGCGCGCGAGGCGCCCGGGTCGCCGTACGCGACGTTCTCGGCCACGTCCCCGCCGAACAGGTGCGCCTCCTGCGGCACCACGCCCAACCGCTGCCGCAGCGCCGACAGGTCGTAGTCGCGCACGTCCACGCCGTCGATCAGCACCTGCCCGGACGTCACGTCGTAGAACCTCGCCACCAGCTTGACCAGCGTCGACTTGCCCGCGCCCGTCGCACCCACCAGGGCGACCGTCTCGCCCGGCGCGACGTGCAGCGACACGCCCTCCAACGCCGGCGCGGAGGTGCCCTGGTAGGCGAACGTGACGTCGCGCAGCTCCACCTCGCCCCGCAGCTCCGCCACGCCCACCGGGTGCTCCGCGGGCGGCACGGACGTGGGCGTGCGCAGCAGGTCCCCGATGCGGCTCAGGCCGACCCGCGCCTGCTGGTAGCCGTCGAACACGCCCGACAGCTGGTACAGCGGCGCGAAGAACAACCCCAGGTACAGCACGAACGCCAGCAGCACGCCCGCCGACAGCGTGCCGTCGGCCACCCGGTACGCCCCGACCACCAGGACCGCCGCCTGCGCCACCCCGGACAGCAGGGCCAGGAACGGGAAGTAGGTGGCGATGTAGCGCTGCGCCCGGATGCGGGACCGCCGGTAGGCGTCGCTGCGCTCGGCGAACGCCTCCGCCGACCGCGCCTCGCGCGTGTACGCCTGGGAGACGCGCAGGCCGGAGACGTTCTCCTGGAGGTCGGCGTTGACCGCGCTGACGCGTTCCCGCGCCTCGGCGTAGGCCCGCGACGACAACCGCTGGAACACCACCGTGGCGACCAGCAGCACCGGCAGCACGCTCAGCGCCACCAGCGCCAGCCCCGGGTCGGTCAGGGTCAGCGCCACCGCGATGCCCCCCACGGTCAGCACGCTGATCGCGAACGTGGTCAGGCCCGTCTGGAGGAAGCTCGACAGCGCGTCCACGTCCGTCGTCATCCGGGTCATGATCCGCCCGGCCATCTCGCGCTCGTAGTAGTCCAGGCCGAGCCGTTGCAGGTGGGCGTAGCTGCGCACGCGCAGCAGGTAGAGCAGGCGCTCGCCGACCCGCGACGTGACGACCGTGCCGATCGCCGACGACACCCAGCCCAGGGCGACCAGGACGAACCCGATCGCCGCCGCCAGCCACAGCCAGCCGACCGCGCCGCCCACCACGCCCCGGTCCACGCCCAGCCGCACCAGGCCGGGCAGCGCCACCGACAGGGCCGTGTCCACCAGCAGCAGGCCGGCGACGCCCACCATCGCCCACCGGACCGGGCGCAGCAGCGTGCGCAGCCGGAAACCGGGGTCGGGGGCGCTCGGGTCCTCGCCGCGCAGGTCCGGCTCGTCCAGCGCGGGCGGCAGCGACCGGACGCGCTCGACCAGCTCCGGCGTCGGCGGGGTGCCGCCCAGCAGCGCCGACGTGCCGCCACCGCCGCGGGCCACCCCCGGCTCCGCGCTCACCGACCGGTTCGCCGCCCGCACGGTCAGCTCGTCCTCGTCGGAACCCGGCCACAGCTCCGGCGTCACGCCGTCCGGTCCGGGCTCCAGCCGCGCGTCGGCCCTCGGGTCGACCTGCTCGATCGCCTCGCCGGGACCCGCCAGCAGGTCGCGGTACAGCCGGCAGCGGGCGGTCAGCTCCTCGTGCGTGCCCACGTCGACCACGCGGCCCGCGTCGAGCACGGCGATCCGGTCGGCCAGCGCCAGCGACGACCGGCGGTGCGCCACCAGCACCGTGGTGCGCCCGGCCGTCACCGCGGCCAGCGTGCGGTGGATCGCGGCCTCGGTCGCGGTGTCCACGGCCGACGTCGCGTCGTCCATCACCAGCACGCGGGGGTCCGACAGCAGCGCCCTGGCCAGCGCCACCCGCTGCCGCTGACCACCGGACAGGGTCAGGCCGCGCTCGCCGACCGCGGTGTCGTAGCCGTTCGGCAGGGCCGCGATGAACCCGTGCGCCTCGGCCGCCCGCGCCGCCGCCTCCACCTGCTCGTCCGACGCGTCGGGCACGCCGTAGGCGATGTTCGCGCGCACCGAGTCGGAGAACAGGAACGCCTCCTCGAACACCGTGCCCACGGTCCGCCGCAGCGACTCCAGCCGCAGCTCCCGCACGTCCACGCCGCCCACGGTCACCGAGCCCCCGTGCACGTCGTAGAACCGGGGCAGCAGCAGCGAGATCGTCGACTTGCCGGACCCCGCCGTGCCGACCACGGCCAGCGTCTCGCCCGGCTCGACCCGCAGCGACACCCCGGACAGCACCGGCTCGCTGCGCGTGTACCCGAACGACACGTCCCGCAGCTCCACGCCCACCGGCCCGGCCGGCACGTCGCGCCCGCCGTCGACCACGTCCGGCTGCGAGTCGATCAGCTCGTACACCCGCTCCACGCCCGCGCGCGCCAGCTGCGCCGTCACCATCAGGCTCGACAGCAGCCGGGTCGGGCCGACCAGGTTCGCCACGTACGTCGCGAACGCCAGGAACGTGCCGAGCGACACCTCGCCGCGCAGCGCCAGCCAGCCGCCCAGCGCGAGCACCGCCACCTGCCCCAGGTAGGGGAGGGCGGTCAGCGTCGCGGACGGCTTCGAGGTCAACCGGGCCGCCCGCATCCGCTCCGCGAACAGCACCTTCGCCCGCGACTCCAGCCGGGAGACCTCGCGCGCCTCCTGCCCGAAGCCCTTCACCACGCGCACGCCGGTGACCGTCTCCTCGACGTGCTGCGCCACGTCGGCGGCCCGCTGCTGGGCCGACCACGTGGCCGGGAACAACGTCAGCCTGCTGCGCGCCGCGACCACCCCTACGGCGGGCACGACCACCAGGGCGATCACCGTGAGCAACGGCGACAGCCAGAACATCGCCACCAGCGCGGCAACCGCGAACACGACCGTGCCGAACGCCAGCGGTGTCATCGACAGCAGGCTGTTGACCAGCTGGAGGTCGGTGATCGAGCGCGACACCACCTGCCCGGTGCGCAACGCGTCCTGCTTCGGCCCGTCCAACCGCTGCACCGCGCCGAACACGGCCTGCCGCAGGTCGTGCTGCACGTCCACGGCCAGCTTGCCGCCCAGGTAGCGGCGCACGAACGCGGTGCCGAAGGTGAGCAACTCCAACCCGACCAGCACCACCGCGAGCCAGGTGAGGCGGTCGGTGCGCCCGGCCACCGCGTCGTCCACGGCGGCCTTGATCAGCAGCGGCCCGGCGGCCTGGAGCCCCACGCCCACGACGGCGGCCAGCACCGACCACACCACGAGGGAGCGGTGCTGCCAGCACGCGCGGGCGAGTCGCCTGATCCAGCCGTCGGTGTTGGTCACGCCCACCAGATTAGGTCGGACCACCGACATGAGTGCGATGACGCGGACCGCCCACCTTCGGTCCCGCCGGCCGGCCCGCGGGCGGTGCACTGCTCCGCAGGCGCCGAGGCAGCGCGCCCGCGGTTGCGCTGATCTTCACCCGCCGGTGCTCTTGGATTGGTGTGCGCAGTGGCGAGCGGTCCGCTTCGACGCCTGCGGAGCGGTGCAACAAGGGAAACGCCCTCGTCGACCCCCGAAAAGAACGGAGGCCGCCCCGACGAACCGGGACGGCCTCCAGGAGTGCGTCACATCACGTGATGTCCTTGCGCTGGGTCGAGGCCCACCCGCCCAGGAAGAACAGGCCGGTCCAGACCAGGAAGATCAACCCGCTCAGCCACCAGTCGAACGCGCCGAGCCCGCCCGCGATGGTCCGCAGCACGTCGACCAGCTCGTCCGGCACCACGCCCGCGTTCGCCAGGAACAGCGAGGACGCGACCGAGCCGGTCATGCCGTTCACCGCGCCGTTGGGCAGGAAGCCGATCAGCTCCGGCAGGTTCTGCGAGGCCAGCACGAGCTGGATGCCGTTCTCGATGATCAGCATGTAGAGGATCAGCACCACGGTGGTGCCCACGACGCTCGTCATCAGCGCGCCGACGCCCACGCCGAACATCGTCATCAGGATCGAGGCCAGGATGCCCACGCCGGCCAGCGCCAGCCAGCCCGCCGGGTCCGGCAGCGCGCCGGAGTCCGAGGTGATCACGATGCCGATGCTCACGGCGGCCACGATCGCGACGCCGTAGATCGCGCCCCACGCGACGTAGACGATCAGCTTCGCGCTCAGCGCCGCGACCCGGGTGGGCGCGGTGAGGAACGTCGTGGTGATCGTCCTGCGGTTGATCTCGCCGGAGATCGCCAGGCCGCCGAAGATCATCGGGAAGATGGTGGCCACGTTGATGCTGCGGGCCATGCCGAACAGCGAGACCTGCCACTGCGCCGGGTCCACCCCGAGCAGCCTGGTCAGGTCCTCGGCCTCGTCGCTGCTGACGACGTCCATGATGCCCTTGCCGATGGCGCCCGTGCCGAGCGCCCAGCCCAGCGCCAGCAGCACGGTCGGGATCAGCAGGCCCCACCACAGGCCCGTGGTGGTCGTCTTGCGGAACTCCGCCTTGATCAGGTCACCCATCACGCACCGCCCCCCAGGCCGCCACCCTGCTGCTGTCCGTACGGGTTGTCCTGCGGTGGCTGCTGGTACCCCTGAGGTGGTTGCTGCTGCCCGGGCTGCTGGTACCCCTGCGGCGGCGTCTGCTGCCCGGGTTGCTGCTGGTAGCCGGGCGGCGGGGCGTAGTAGCCGCTGCCGCCGGGCGGCGTCGGCTGGCCGTAGCCCGGCTGGCCGTACCCGGGTTGGCCGTAGCCCGGCTGCCCGTACCCCGGCTGGCCGTACCCGGGTTGGCCGTAGCCCTGCTGCGGCTGGCCGTACGGCTGCTGGGGCTGCCCGTAACCCTGCTGTGGCTGCCCGTAGGGGTTCTGGCCGTACTGGTCCTGGCCCGGCGCGGCGTACTGACCGTTGGTGAGCTGGAAGAACAGGCGTTCCAGGTCCGCCTTCTCCTCCTGGATGCCGTAGATCGACACGCCCGCCTTCAGCGCGGTGTCGGCGACCTGCTTGGCCTCGACCCCGCTGACCGCGATCCGGCCGTCCGGCAGCTGCTCGATGTTCGACACGCCGTCCTCGCGGAGCGCGGCGACCAGGCCGGCGGCGTCCGACGGCTGCACGAGCACGCGGGCCTGCTGCTGGTCGCGCAGGTTGTCCAGCGGCCCGTAGTACATGGTCTGGCCCCGGCTGACGATGACCACCTGGTCGACGGTCTGCTCGACCTCGGCCAGCAGGTGGCTGGAGATCAGCACGGTCCGACCGCTGCGGGCGAACGACTGGAGGAACGTCCGCAGCCAGGCGATGCCCTCCGGGTCGAGGCCGTTGGCCGGCTCGTCGAGCACGAGGATCTGCGGGTCGCCGAGCAGCGCGGTGGCCAGTGCCAGCCGCTGCTTCATGCCCAGCGAGAACCCGCCCGCCCGGCGGTCGCCCGCCGCGCCCAGGCCCACCAGCTGGAGCACCTGGTCGGCGCGCGAGTCGGGCACGCCGATCGCCGCCGCGTACACGCGCAGGTGGTTGCGCGCGGTGCGCTTGGGGTGGAAGCCCTGCGCCTCCAGCACCGCGCCCACGACCCGCCCGGGGTTGCCGAGCTGGTGGAACGGCCTGCCGTTGATCAGACCGGTGCCCGCCGTGGGCGTCACCAGCCCGAGGAGCATGCGCAGCGTCGTCGTCTTGCCCGCGCCGTTGGGACCGAGGAAGCCGGTAACCGAACCGGGTTCCACCGTGAAGCTCAAGTTCTGCACCGCTGCGACCGGACCGAACTGCTTGGTCAAGTTCTGCACCACGATGCGGCCACTGCCGTCGTGCACGCGTCCCTCCCGGAATACTCCTACCGGGCGTCATCCTGCCCTAGGAGGGTCACTCGGGGAGGGCGTGTCGCGGTTTCGACACCACCGCCGGCATCTCGGTGGTCGTCTCCGCGTCGTGCGAACGGAGCAGCGGGCGCAGCGGCCGGCGGCGTTCCCGGTGCGGCAGGCCCTCGCCGATGAGGTGTTGGTGGGCCATCGTCCACACCTGGCACGGCCACTTCTTGTGCCGCAGCACGCCGGGGCACGCGCCGCAGCGGCCGTCCGGATCGGGCTGGTGCAGGGTCAGCAGCAGCCGCCAACCGTCGGCCAGGCGGTGGATCTCGGCCCGGGCGAGCGGCACCAGCGCGTCGGCCTCGTCCCGCTCGACGGCCTCGTCGAGCAGGGCCAGCCGGCGCAGCACGGCGGCCCGGAGCGCCTCGTCCACGCGCTCACATCCTGTCGGCGGCTTGGGCGAGCAGGTGGTGCAGCCTGCGGGTCTGCGTGACCGACATCACCGCCGACTCGCCGGGCGGGGCGACCAGGAGGACGCGGTCGTCCTCGACGAGGACGGTCATGGACCGGTCCCTCCCGAAGGGGTCGTGGCAGTCGATCCAGCCCTGTGGTTCGGCCATCGGCACTCCGATCGCGAGGGGACGGGGTGGGGCGCGGCGGGGGAGCCGCACGAGCGGACGACCCCGTTGCGTAGCGGCGGGGGTCCCGTCCTGTGCATCGGCCGGCACGGCGTCGTGACTTACCCGTTACCCGGGTAATTCACTCATTAGCTTGAACGTCGGCAACTCCGCGTGGCCGGCGGGGCGTGTGATGTGGGCCGGACCGGTGGGCCCGCTGGGCAGGGAGCCCGGTTCCCCGCTAACATTGGGACGCGGCCCGCTCCCAGTGACCCCCAGGCTGGTTGAGCGGGCCGCCTCGTACGACGAGGGCCCCGCTCACAGCACGTGAGCGGGGCCCCCTCTGTTTTCCGGATCAGATCTCGGGCGCGGTGAACGCCAGGTCGTGCGCCTCGGCCACCGGCGCGTTGGTCAGCAGGCCCGCGTGGGTGTTGAGGCCGAGCGCCAGCGACGCGTCCGCGCGCAGCGCCTCCCGCCAGCCCCGGTCGGCCAGCGCGACCGCGTGCGGCAGGGTCACGTTGGTCAGCGCGTAGGTCGAGGTGCGCGGCACCGCGCCGGGCATGTTCGCGACGCAGTAGAACACCGAGTCGTGCACCTGGTAGGTCGGGTCGGCGTGCGTGGTCGGCCGGGAGTCGGCGAAGCAGCCGCCCTGGTCGATCGCGATGTCCACCAGCACCGAACCGGGCTTCATGTCGGCGACCAGCTCGTTGGTCACGAGCTTCGGCGCCTTCGCGCCGGGCACCAGCACCGCGCCGATGACCAGGTCGGCCTCGCGCACGGCCTGCTCGACCGCGTACCGGTTCGACGTGACGGTGCGCAGGCGGCCCTGGTAGAGGGCATCGATGTGTCGCAGCCGGTCGACGTTGGTGTCCAGGATCTCCACGTCCGCGCCCATGCCCGCGGCGATCACGGCCGCGTTCAGGCCCGCCACGCCGCCGCCGATCACGACCACGCGCGCCGGGTGCACGCCGGGCACGCCGCCGGGCAGCACGCCCCGGCCGCCGGACGGCTTCATCAGCGAGAACGCGCCCACCTGCGGCGCGAGGCGACCCGCGACCTCGGACATCGGCGCGAGCAGCGGCAGGGCGCCGTTCGGGGTCTGCACGGTCTCGTAGGCGATGGCCGTGGTGCCGGAGGCCAGCAGCGCCTCGGTCAGCGGCCGGTCGGCGGCCAGGTGCAGGTAGGTGAACAGGACCTGGCCCTCGCGCAGCCGCGGGTACTCCTCGGCGACCGGCTCCTTGACCTTGAGCACCAGCTCGCCCTCGGACCACACGTCGTCGGCCCCGGCGAGCACCTTGGCGCCCGCGGCCGCGTACTCCTCGTCCGTGATCGCCGAGCCGAGGCCCGCGCCGGCCTCGACGAACACCTCGTGACCGCGTGACGCCAGCTCGTGGGCGCCCGCCGGGGTCAGCGCGACGCGGTACTCGTGGTTCTTGATCTCCCGGGGGACTGCGATCCGCACGGTGGGCTCCTTCGGCTGTCGTGTTCGCCAAAGGTCGGGTACCCGGGGCGCGGTGTCATCGTGCGCGCGGAACCAAGGAGGACGGGTCCGGTTGTGCCGGCGGAACAAGTCGTGCGGCGCGTTGACACCCGTCCGGGCCGGCACCTAGCGTGCGGGTCACCCAACTGAACATCGGCCGCGGCGCCTCGACGGCGCCGGAACCCGCGCGGGAGAGACCTCGTTCGTTCGAGGCGCCGAAGGAGCAAGTCCCCCGCACACTCTCAGGCAGCGAGAACCGCGCGCGGTGAGGCGACTCTGGAAAGCGCACCCTCGTCCGAGGGGGCGCACCCACGGTGCAAGCCGCGCGCGCGGCGAAGCTCTCAGGTCCCAGGACAGAGTGGGGGTGGACCTTCACCACCAGGGAGCGCTGACGTGACCTTTCCGGAGAACCTGCTGTACACGCCCGAGCACGAGTGGGTCGACTGGGCGCCGGGCACCCGGGAGCCCGTGTCGGTCGGGATCACCTCGTACGCGACCGAGTCGCTGGGCGACGTCGTGTTCGTCGAGCTGCCCGCCGTCGGCACGCGGGTCGCGTCCGGCGAGGTGTGCGGCGAGCTGGAGTCCACCAAGTCGGTGAGCGACCTGTACGCGCCGGTCAGCGGCGAGGTCGTGGAGGTCAACACGGCGGCGGTCGACGACCCGTCGTTGATCAACAACGACCCGTACGGCGGCGGCTGGCTGTTCAAGGTGGCCGTCGAGGACGCCACCGGGCTGCTGACCGCCGCGAAGTACGCGGAACTGACCGAGGGCTGATCCGTGGCGATCAGCGTGTTCGACCTGTTCTCCGTGGGCATCGGTCCGTCGAGTTCGCACACGGTCGGGCCGATGCGCGCGGCGACGATGTTCGTGGACCGCCTGGGTGCACGAACGAGTTCAGTCGACCGAGTGCACGTGGAGCTGTTCGGGTCACTCGGAGCAACCGGCCACGGGCACGGCAGCCCGAAGGCCGTCCTGCTCGGCCTGGAGGGCCACAAGCCCGAGGAGGTCGACCCGGTGGCGGCGTCCGCGCGGGTCGAGGAGGTCCGGGCGACCGGGCGGTTGCGGCTCGGCGGCGTCCACGAGATCGCGTTCACCGAGGACACCGACCTCGTCATGCACCGGCGCAAGTCGTTGCCGCTGCACCCCAACGGGATGCGCTTCGAGGCGTTCTCCGGGTCGTCGCCGGTCGACTCGGCCGTCTACTACTCGGTGGGCGGCGGGTTCGTGGTCGACGAGACCGCGTCCGGCACCGACCGGATCAAGCCGGACAGCACGCCGGTCGCGCACCCGTTCCGCAGCGGGGACGAGCTGCTCGCGCGGACCCGGGAGACCGGGCTGCCGATCAGCGGCCTGATGCTGGACAACGAGCGGTCGTGGCGGTCGGAGGAGGAGATCCGGTCCGGCCTGCTCCACATCTGGCAGGTCATGCAGGAGTGCGTGGAGCACGGCTGCACGGAGACCGGCGAACTGCCCGGCGGCCTCAAGGTGCGGCGGCGGGCGGCCGAGATGAGGTCCCGGCTGGCCGCCGAGCACTACGCCACCGACCCGCTGCGGGTGATGGACTGGGTGACCCTGTTCGCGCTGGCGGTGAACGAGGAGAACGCCGCGGGCGGTCGCGTCGTCACCGCCCCCACCAACGGCGCGGCCGGCATCGTGCCCGCGGTGCTGCACTACTACGCGAGGTTCGTGCCGGGCGCGTCCGACGACGGCGTGGTGCGGTTCCTGCTCACGGCGGGCGCGATCGGCGTGCTGTTCAAGGAGAACGCGTCGATCTCCGGCGCCGAGGTCGGCTGCCAGGGCGAGGTCGGCTCGGCCTGCTCCATGGCCGCCGGCGGTCTGGCGGAGGTGCTCGGCGGCACGCCGGAGCAGGTCGAGAACGCGGCCGAGATCGCGATGGAGCACAACCTCGGGCTGACCTGCGACCCGATCGGCGGGCTCGTGCAGATCCCGTGCATCGAGCGCAACGCGCTGGCGTCGATCAAGGCCATCACGGCGGCGCGCATGGCACTGCGGGGCGACGGGTCGCACTTCGTGTCCCTGGACAAGGTCATCAAGACCATGCGGGAGACGGGGAAGGACATGCACCACAAGTACAAGGAGACCGCTCGGGGCGGCCTGGCGGTGAACGTCATCGAGTGCTGATGACCGGCGTCTGACCAGCGCGAATGACTTCCATCGTTGCTCGGTGGTTCTCGCTGGTACCCGACGTCCCACGGCCTGGAGACGGCCTGATCTTGGTCCGAACGCGACGGTCCCCACCTCGGTAGCGCGGGGTGGGGACCGTCGCGCGTCGTGGGCCTGGTCCTCGTTGCGGCACAACCACTCCCGGTGGCAAGGCGGCGGAGCCGCCGCGGCAGTCGACCGCCGAGCCCAGCCCGGTCCAGCCGCGCGACCGCGATCGTCCCGACTGCTGCCGCTGAGGACTGCCTGGGGACATGCTTCCGCAGCCGGCGCGCCTTGATCCCGTACAGCTGGATTCGGCAGTGCCAACGCTTGCCACCCGGCGGGATGTGCAGGCTGTGGGATCGGTTTACCGATCGTTGTTGCTGTGATGTCCTGCTGCTACCGAAGCTTCTTCAAGCACTGCTCCCGCCTTCGCGACCACCAGGAGAAGCGCGGTCCTTGCTGACGAGTAGTCCACCTCGGGTGGGACGTCAACGGCCCACGACATACCTGCGGAAATGGTCTCCCATGAGCAGCCGAGCCGCTGCAAGGCGTCTTCTACCGGGACTGCTGCGTTTTGGCTGGGAATGCTGATCCGAATGGTGGAGTGTCCAGACCTCGTGAGCAGTTCTTCGAAGACCAGTTCTCGTCGGTCGTGATCGGCTCGGACCCGCACGGTATCGCCGAAGGCCACACCCCGAACGAAGAACGGGATGCTGCGCACCTGTACGACCACCTGCGTGGTTGTCTTCTCCGTCCACATCCTCTCCGTGGACAGCGCGGTCGTGAACTCCGATGCGCTCTCGTCCCGCAGGTCGAAGGCGACCTTGAACACCCGGCGCTTGCTCGGCGGTGACGCGGCCTCGTGGTCGACAGGCCGTGGTTGGGTCACAGCAGGTTCACGCCGTCATGAGCGCGAGTGTGCGATGTGGGTTCGAACGCGTCGGTGACCCGTACCGCGTAGGCCGGTGCCATCGCTTCGCGTACTTCGTCCAGTGTCACCCAGCGGACCGCGGTGGCTTCGTCCGTCGTGCTACTGGGTGTGCCGAGTGGGGTGCAGCGGTAGACCAAGGCGACGATGCCGCGCTTCATGTTCTTGTAGACGCCGGACAAGTGCTCGACTTGAATCGAGATGCCGGTCTCCTCCAGGACTTCACGCCTGACGCCTTCCTCGAACGTTTCGGCGAGTTCGAGCACTCCACCCGGTGGCTCCCAGTGGCCGTTGTCCCTGCGGCGGATGACGAGCACCTGTCCTGAGTCGTTGACGACGATTCCGGCGACGCTGACCGAATGGCGCGGCGTGTCTGCCATTTCCCCGCTTTCGTCTCGTCGTTCGTGCTGGTCAGTCCGTTGCGGGAATGAACCACAAGTACAAGGAAACGGCCCGGGGCG
>NZ_JBPKJK010000225.1:0-11851 GCF_051756985.1 Saccharothrix sabaoui | reverse complement strand
CTGAGCGTTGGACTCTCGAGGCCCCGGCGTTGGACTCTCGGGGCCTGGGGGTTGGACTCTCGGCGGGGGTCAGGCGGGTTTGGTGGCGCGGTGGAGGGCGACCATGCCGCCGGTCAGGTTCATCCAGGCCACGTCCTCCCAGCCGGCGCGGGCGACGACCTCGCCCAGCGCGCGCTGGTCGGGCCACGTGCGCATCGACTCGGCGAGGTACTTGTAGGCGTCCGGGTTGGACGAGACGAACTTCGCGATGAGCGGCAGGACCTTGAGCAGGTGGCGCATGTAGACGTACCGGAACGGCCGGAACGTGGGCGTCGACACCTCGCACACCACCAGCCGGCCGCCGGGCCGCACCACGCGGGCCATCTCGCGCAGCGCCGCCTCGGTGTCGTTGAAGTTGCGCAGCCCGAAGCTGACCGTCACCGCGTCGAACGCGCCGTCCGCGAACGGCAGGTGCAGCGCGTCGGCGGCGACCTTCGGCACGTCCCGGTGCCGCCCGCCGAGCAGCATGCCGACGGAGAAGTCCGCCGCCACGCACCACGCGCCGGACGCCGCGTACTCCACCGTGGACACCGCCGTGCCCGCCGCGAGGTCCAGCACCTTCTCACCGGGGCGGGCGTCGAGCACCCGCCTGCTCCACTCGCGCCAGCGCCGGTCGAACCCCAGGGTCATGACCGAGTTCGTGCGGTCGTAGCCCTTGGCCACGCCGTCGAACATCTCGGCGACCTCGCGGGGGTTCTTGTCCAGACCTGCGCGCGACATGAAAACAGCCTAGGTGACGCGCAGAGCGGCCAGCATCCCGTCCACCGCCGCCTGCCACGGGTACTCCTCGGCACGTGCCCGCGCCGCGCCCCGGCGGGCCGGCTCGGGGTCGTCGAGCAGCGCGTTCACCGCGCCCGCGAACGCCGGCGCGTGGTCGGCCACCGCCGCCCCGCACCCCGGCCGCACGATCTCCCGCAGCGCCGACGACGCCGAGACCACCACCGGCGTGCCGGAGGCGAGGGCTTCGAGGGCGGCCAGGCCGAACGTCTCGTGCGGGCCCGGCGCGAGGGACACGTCGGCGGCGGCCAGCAGGTCCGCCACGGCCGCGCGGTCGCCCAGGAACCCGAGGAACGTCACCGGCAGGCCCGCGGCCCGGCGTTCCAGCGCCTCCCGGCGCGGTCCGTCGCCCGCGACGACCAGGCGGACCCGGTGCCCGGCGGCGTGCAGCTCGGCGGCGGTGTCGACGCTGCGCTCGACGTGCTTCTCCGCCGAGAGCCTGCCGCAGTGCACGAGCAGCGCGTCCGCGCCCCGCGCGAGGTCGGCCCTGAGCGACCGGTCGTGCCGCGCCGGGGTGAACGTGCGCAGGTCCACGCCCAGCGGCACGCGCACGACGTTGCGCGCCCCGATCCGGTCGAACTCCTCGCGGGCGAACGCCGTCGTGCACACCACCGCGTCGTAGGAGGCGGCCATGCGGGCGTTGGCCGCGTCCGCCACCCGGCGCGCCACGCCGGCGGGCACCAGGAACTGCTCCAGCAGCCGGTCCAGCCGCTCGTGCGAGATGACCACGCCGGGCACGCCGCGCTCCGCCGCCCAGCGGCCCATGCCGCGCAGCGTGAGCCGGTCGGACACCTCCAGCCGGTCCGGCGCGAGCCGGTCGAGGAGCGCCCGCACCCGCCACGGGTCGACCGCGCGGTAGCCGCCCGTGCCGGGGATGCGCGGGGCGGGCAGCGTGACGCGGCGCACGCCGCCGGCCAGCCGCTCGTCGGCGTGCGCGGGGCCGGGCACCACCAGGACGACCTCGTGGCCGTGCGCGGCGTACCCGGCGCCCAGGTGGTGCAGGGCCGTGCGCAGGCCACCGGAGCGGGGGCCGTAGAAGTTGGCCAGCTGCACGATCCTCACGCGGCGCGCCGCTCCTGGACGTCCAGCACGGCCGCGTAGTGGCCCAGCAGCTCGTCGCACACCGCCGCCCACGTCCGGCCGCGCACCCAGCGCCGCGCCGCCTGCCCGTACTGCCGGCGGCGCAGCGGGTCGCGCAGGTCCTCGACGGCTGCGCGCAGCCCGTCGTCGTCGATGAACAGGTAGCCGGTGTTCGGTCGCACGAGGTCGCGCGGCCCGCCCGCGTCCGGCGCCACCACCGGCACGCCGCTGGCCAGCGCCTCCTGCACGGCCTGGCAGAACGTCTCGTGCGGCCCGGTGTGCACGAACACGTCGAGGCTCGCGTACGCGGTCGCCAGCTCCGCGCCCGACCGGAAGCCCAGGAAGGCCGCGCCCGGCAGCTCCCGGCGCAGCCGCTCCTCCTCCGGCCCGTCGCCGACGACCACGAGCCGGACGCCCGGCAGGTCGCGCAGCGCCGCGAGCCGGTCCACCCGCTTCTCCGGCGACAGGCGGCCGACGTACCCGACCAGCAGCTCACCGCCCGGGGCGAGCGCGCGGCGCAGCGCGTCGTCGCGGCGGTCCGGGCGGAACAGCTCCACGTCCACGCCCCGGCCCCACCGGTGCACGCGCGGCACGCCGTGCTCCTCCAGGGCCGCCACCGCCCAGGTCGACGGCGCGAGCGTGCGGTCGGCGCGGGCGTGCAGCCGGCGCGTCCACCGCCACGCGGCGCGCGCCGTGAGCCCGAGGCCGTAGTGGCCCGCGAACCCGGCGACGTCCGTCTGGTAGACCGCGACGGTCGGCACGCCGAGCGCGCGCGCCGCCGACAGGCCCCGCGCGCCCAGGACGAACGGGCTGGCCAGGTGCACCACGTCGGGCCGGAAGTCGTGCAGGGCGGTCAGCACGCGGCGGGTCGGCACGCCCACCGGCAGCGAGCTGAACCGCGGCAGGTCCACCGCCGGGACGCGGACGACGGGCGTGCCGCCGTGGTCCTCGGGGCCGGGGCCCGGCGCGACGACGAGGGCCTGGTGACCGCGTGCCCGCAGGTGCTCCAGCACGCGCAGGACGGAGTTGGTGACGCCGTTGACCCGGGGGAGGAAGCTCTCGGTGACGATCGCTACGCGCACGCCGACCACCCTGCGGGCCGGAGGACACGTCGGCGTGACACCTCGGCGAACGCCCGCGGAACTCCGCGCGACGGCGTTGACGTTGGCCGCGGTTTCACCTGGAGTACGCGTCGCGGCCACACTCTGCGGTGACACTAGGTCGGCATGACCGTCTTGTCGTCCCGACCCGCGCAGCCCGTCGATCCCGGCCTGGTGTCGATCGCGCTGGAGGTCGCGGGTCGCCTGGCCAACGACGCGTCCGACGTCATCATGGCGACGGCGGGGCGCGGTGCGCGACCGGACGACGACGCGTCGCCGTTCGACTGGGTGACCGACACCGACCGCACGCTGGAGCGCCACACGCGGCGCGTGCTGACGGCGGAGTTCCCCGACATCCCGGTGCTCTGCGAGAACGTCGACACCGACGTCGCCGCGGACGTGCCGTTCCGGTGGGTGGTGGACCCGGTGGACGGCACCGCGAACTACGTGGCGGGCGTGCCGTGGTGCGCCTACAGCCTCGCCCTGGTCGACCGGTGGGGGCCGGTCGTCGGCGTCGTGGCCGACCCGTACCGGGCGCAGATCTACGCCGCGGCGCGGGGGCGCGGGATGAGGGCCAACGGCACGCCCGTGAAGCTGGGCGACCAGGCCGTCAGCGCGATCGTGTGCACGGAGATGACGAGGACCGGGCCGTGGCCGGGGATGGGCGAGTTCATCTCGCGCGCGGCGGTGGCGGGCACCGGGGTGCGGGTGCTGGGCTCGAAGGCGCTGGCGGTCGCGCAGGTGGCCCTGGGCCACGCGGCGGCGGCGGTCCTGCACAGCTACCACGAGTGGGACGTGGCGGGCGCGGTGGCGCTGGCGGTCGAGTCGGGCGCCGTCGTGCTGGACCGGAGGGGCGAGGACGCCCCGCTGCCGGTGGACGGCCTGCTCGTGGCCATGCCGGAGGTGGCGGAGGAGGTCCTCGGGTGGTGGCAGTCGTCGATGGCCCGTTAGGCCGTTTGACGCAGGGCCCGCTCTGCGCCAGAGTTGTCCCCGCCGGGTCCAGTAGGACCCGGAAGTGGACCCGGTTCACCGTCCGGACGGTCGGTTGCCGGGTTTCGCGCTGTCCGGACGCCTACCGGCCCGTCAGCTGTTGCCCAGGTGCGGTAGCTGCTGCTCCAGCACCTCCAGGTGCACGCGGGCGTTGTCGAGGGACGGCTGGGTGAACATCCGGAGCGCCACGCGGCCCACCTCGTCCTCGAACGCGGTGAAGTCGTGCACCGCCGCGGCGAGGCGTTGGGACACCGGGTGGTCCTGGCCGGCGCCCAGGGCGCGACCGAGGTCGGCGATGCGGCGGACGTCCCCCAGCTCCGCGCCGAACTGGGCGGCGATGCGCTGGAACCACTCGCGGGCCGGGGAGAGGGGGACGGTGGCCACCGCCGCGTTGACCCGGCTGACGGCCAGCTCGCACCTCGCGACCATCGCGGACCAGCGGTCGTTCGGGGGCGGGGGCGCCAGGCGCGGCGGGGGCGGCAGGGGCGGCAGGGGCGGGTGGGCCAGGGGTGGGTGGACCTGGTGGCGCGGGCGGCGGGCGGCGCCCACGACCAGGCCGAGCAGGGTGCCCGGCACGCCGCCGATCAGGGTGCCGAGCATCAGCGAGGCGATGAGGCTCGCGACGACGTTGACCTCGTCGTCGGCCGTAGGCAGGGCGAGGCCGAACATGAACAAGGCCGTCATCAGCACCGTGCCGATGAGCAGTCCCCACAGCGCCGACCGTCCCATGTGCACCAATGTGCCAGATCAGGCGTCGAAATCGACCGTGATCGCCGTGGTCCGCGCCACCGACTGGCAGGTCAGCACGAAACCGGCCTCCACCTCGCGCGGCTCCAGGGCGTAGTTCCGGCGCATCTCCACCTCGCCCGACACGACCAGCGCGCGGCACGTCCCGCACACGCCGCCCTTGCAGGCGAACGGCAGGTCGGAGCGCACCCGCTGGGCCGCGTCGAGGATCGGGGTGTCCGCGGGCAGCGGCACGTCGGTGGACCGGCCGTCCAGCACGACGGTGCACGTCGCGGCGGCCACCACCGACTCGTCGGCGCGGCGCGGCGCGGGCGGCGGCTCGTCCACGTGGAACAGCTCGTGGTGCACGCGGTCGTCCGCGACGCCGAGCGAGGACAGCACCGACCGCGCGTCCGTCACCAGCCCGTACGGGCCGCACAGCCACCAGTCGTCCACGTCGGCCCACGGCACGACGGTCCCGAGCAGCGCCCGCAGCTTCGCCGCGTCGAGCCGGCCGGAGAACAGCTCGACGTCCCGGGGTTCCCGCGACAGCACGTGCACGAGCTGGAACCGCGCCGGGTACCGGTCCTTGAGGTCGGCCAGCTCGTCGCCGAACATCACCGTGTCGGCCCGCCGGTTGCCGTACAGCAGCGTGACGCGCGCCCCGGCGGCCAGGACGGTGGCGGCGATCGACAGCGCGGGCGTGATGCCCGAACCGGCGACGACCAGCGCGTGGTGGTCGCCGGGGGCAACGAGGTCGCGGGGGGTGAAGTTCCCGGCCGGCGGCAGCACCTCCAGCACGTCGCCGGGCTGCACGCGGTCCACCAGCAGCGTCGAGAACAGCCCGCCGTCCACCCGCCGCACGCCGATGCGCAGCGGGGTGCCGACGGCCGCGCAGATCGAGTACGACCGGCGCTCGTCGCCGTTGCGCAGGGTCACGAACTGCCCGGCGCGGAAGGCGAAGACCTCCTCCAGCGCGGCGGGCACGTCGAACGTCACCGCCACCGCGTCGGAGCACAGCCCCTCGACGGAGGCGACGGTCAGCTTGTGGAACCCCGGCCGCGCCACTCAGATCTCCTTCACGTGCTCGAACGGCTCGGCGCAGTCCAGGCACCGGCGCAGCGCCTTGCACGCCGTCGACCCGAACCGGGACAGCTCGGCCGTGCGGGACGACCCGCAGCGCGGGCAGGCCACCCGGGCGGGCGGCGGCACCAGGTTCAGCGGCACCGGTCCGACGGCGCGGGGCCCCAGCCGGGACGGCGGCGCGATGCCCGCCTCCCGCAGCTTGCGCAGGCCGTCCTCGCTGATCCAGTCGGTGGTCCACGCGGGCGACAGGGAGGTCCGCACCTCCACCGGCCCGTACCCCGCGGCCGACAGCGAGCGGCGCAGGTCGGCGCCCATCTCGTCGAGCGCGGGGCACCCCGAGTAGGTGGGCGTGATCGTCACCGACACCCGCCCGTCCGGGGCCTCGGTCACGTCCCGCAGCACGCCGAGGTCGGCGAGCGTCAGCACGGGCAGCTCGGGGTCGCGCACGCCCGCGGCCACGTCGTAGGCGGTCACCAGACGGCCCCCGGCAACGACCGGTGCAGGTGCTGCATCTCGGCCAGCAGGTAGCCCATGGCCTCGGTGTGCACGCCGTCGCGCCCGGCCCGGCCGTTCACCCGCGCCGCGGGCACGTCCGCGGGCCGCTCCAGCCCGGCCGCCGACAGCACGGCGTCGAGCACCCCGTCCACCTCGGCCCGCAGCCCGGACGGGTCCACCGCGACGCCGGCCAGCCGCAGCTCGACGGCGTGCGGCGCGAACAGCTCGTCGACGAACGGCCACACCCGCTCCAGCCCGGCCCGCATCCGCCGGTGGGACTCCTCGGTCCCGTCGCCGAGCCGCACGGTCCACTGCGCCGCGTGGTCGCGGTGGTAGGCCAGTTCCTTCAGGCCCTTCTCGGCGACGGCCGCGAGCACCGGGTCCGCGCTGCCCCTCAGCCGCGAGTAGGAGGCGACCTTCCAGGAGGAGAACACCAGCAGCCGCGCGATCGTGGTGGCGAAGTCGCCGCCGGCGACCGGGCCGCACTCGATCTCGGCGAGGTGCACGTTGCGGAAGTCCCGCTCGTCGCGCAGGAACGCCAGCGCGTCCTCGTCCCGACCCGCGCCCTCGACCTCGCCGGCCCGGGTGAGCAGCAGCCTGGCCTGGCCGAGCAGGTCGAGCGCGATGTTGGCGAGGGCGACGTCCTCCTCCAGCTCCGGCGCGCGCGAGGTCCACTCGGCCAGCCGCTGGGACAGCACCAGGGCGTCGTCGCCGAGCATCAGGCAGTACGCGGCCAGGTCGGCGCGGTCGACGCCGGCGGGCACCTCGCGGTCGACGCCGGTCAGCGGCTCGGCGAACCCGGTGCCGAACGCCCAGTGCGCGTCGTCCTCGCCCAGCAGGGACTCGTACGCGTTGTCGAAGCTCATAGGTGCGGCACGTCCTCGGGGATGTCGTAGAACGTCGGGTGCCGGTAGACCTTGTCGCCGCTGGGCTCGAAGAACGGGTCCTTCTCGTCCGGCGAGGACGCGGTGATCGCCGCCGCGGGCACCACCCAGATCGACACGCCCTCGTTGCGGCGGGTGTAGACGTCGCGCGCGTTGCGGACGGCCATCTCGGCGTCCGGTGCGTGCAGCGAGCCCACGTGCACGTGGTTCAGCCCGCGCTTGCCGCGGACGAACACCTCCCACAGCGGCCACGACGAGCTCATGCGACGTCCTCCCGAACAGCCCTCTTGGCGGCGTGCGCCCCGGCCGCCGCGCGCACCCACTCGCCGTCCTCGTGCGCCCGCCGCCGGTGCTCGACGCGCTGCTTGTTCGCGGGCCCGTTGCCGCCGACGACCTGCCAGAACTCGTCCCAGTCCGGCTGGCCGAAGTCGTGGTGGCCGCGCTCGGGGTTCCACCGCAGCTCCGGGTCGGGCAGCGTCACGCCGAGCTTCTCGGCCTGCGGCACGGTCATGTCGACGAACTTCTGCCGCAGCTCGTCGTTGGTGTTGCGCTTGATCCGCCACGCCATCGACCGCTCGGTGTTGGCGCTCTCCGCGTCCGGCGGGCCGAACATCATCAGCGACGGCCACCAGAACCGGTCGACGGACTCCTGCACCATGGCGCGCTGCGCGTCGGTGCCGCCCATCATCGTCATCAGCAGCTCGTAGCCCTGCCGCTGGTGGAAGGACTCCTCCTTGCAGATGCGGATCATCGCCCGCGCGTACGGCCCGTAGGACGTGCGGCACAGCGGCACCTGGTTGCAGATGGCGGCGCCGTCCACGAGCCACCCGATCACGCCGACGTCGGCGTAGGACAGCGTCGGGTAGTTGAAGATCGAGGAGTACTTCTGCCTGCCCGAGATCAGCTTCCCGGTCAGGTCGCCGCGGTCGGCGCCGAGCGTCTCGGTCGCGGCGTACAGGTAGAGGCCGTGGCCGGCCTCGTCCTGGACCTTGGCCAGCAGGATCGCCTTGCGGCGCAGCGAGGGCGCGCGGCTGATCCAGTTCCCCTCCGGCTGCATGCCGATGATCTCGGAGTGCGCGTGCTGCGCGATCTGCCGGATCAGCGTCTTGCGGTAGCCGTCGGGCATCCAGTCGCGCGGTTCGACGCGCTGCCCTGCCGCGACGGTGCGCTCGAACTCCGCCTCCAGGTCCATGGAGGCGATGTTACACCTGAACGCTGTTTTTGAGGAGAACTGTCACAAGCGGCGGCGCAGCCACCAGACCAGCGGCAACAGCACCGCCCACACGGCGAGCAGGAACGTGCCGATGGGCAGCAGGGCGAGCACGGCGGTGCGGCCCGCGACCCGGGCCACCTCGGGGTCGGCGGTGTCGTACTCGATGCGCACGAGCTGGCCGGGCTCCAGGCCGTCCGGGTAGAGCAGGCCCTGCGACGGGCTGTGCACCGCGCCGTCCGGGGTCGCGAAGCGCACGACCGTGCGCTGGAACGAGACGGAGACCACCTCGGCGGTCGCCTTGCCCAGCCGCCCCTCGATCATCAGGTCGTCGCGCCAGCACGCCGCGAGCAGGATCACCCCGATCAGCGTGACGACCGCGCCCAGCACCAGCAACGCCCGGCCGACCAGGAGCTTCACCTTCGGGCGGGCACCCGTGCGCACTGCGTCGTCCACCACAACCGAGGAGTCTAGGACGGTCCTCACCCCGTCTCTCAGGGACGACTCCATACCCTCGTTGGTGTGACATCGGCTCCTGCCTCTCGAACACGACAGCGGCTGCGCGTGCACACCGGGCGCACGTCCGGCGACGACCTCGTGGGCGCTCTGCCCTCGCCGACCGGCGCGCTGAGCTGGGTCCGCGACGGCTCGGGGCTGGTCGGCTGGGGCGAGGCGGCGCGGTTCGAGGCGTCGGGGCCCGATCGGTTCGCCGCCGCCGACCGCTGGTGGGCCGAGTTCACCGCGTCGCTGGACGTGGACGACGAGCTGGGCGTGCCCGGCAGCGGGCCGGTGGCGTTCGCGAGCATGGCGTTCTCCGACCGGCCGGGCCGCTCGGTGCTGGTCGTGCCCGAGGTCGTGGTCGGCCGGCGCGGCGGCCACACCTGGACCACCACCGTCGGCGCGCCGCGGCACCACGGGGTGCGGCCCGTGCGGCGGCCGACCGGGGTGCGCTACGCCGACGGCGAGCTGCCCGTGACCGCGTACCGCGAGGCCGTGCGCGCCGCCGTGGCCCGGATGCGGGCGGGCGAACTGGACAAGGTGGTGCTGGCGCACGACCTGCTGGCCGTCGCGGACGAGCCGATCGACCACCGGTTCGTGCTCGCCGGCCTGGCCGAGCGCTACCCCGAGTGCTGGGTGTACGCGGTGGACGGCCTGATCGGCGCGACCCCCGAGCTGCTGCTGCGCCGCACCGGGTCCGTGGTCGACTCGCGCGTGCTGGCGGGCACCACGTGGCCGCACGACGGGATGTCCGACGACGAGCTGGCCGGCGCGCTGATGTCCTCCGGCAAGGACCGCGAGGAGCACGGGTACGCGGTGGCGTCGCTGGTCGAGACGCTGCGGCCGTTCTGCTCGTCGCTGTCCGTGGACGGCCCGTCCGTGCTGCGGCTGCCGAACGTCTCGCACCTGTCCAGCGACGTGATCGGCGAGCTGAGCGGCACGCCGTCGCTGCTCGCCCTCGGCGCGGCGCTGCACCCCACGGCCGCGGTCGGCGGCACGCCCCGGGCCGACGCGATCCGGGTGATCGAGGAGCTGGAGGGCCTGGACCGGGGCCGCTACGCCGGTCCCGTGGGCTGGGTCGACGGCGACGGCAACGGCGAGCTGGGCATCGCGCTGCGCTGCGCGCGGGTGGAGGGCCGCACGGCCCGCCTGTTCGCCGGGTGCGGCCTGGTCGCCGAGTCCGACCCCGACACCGAGGTGCGCGAGGCGCACGCCAAGATGCTGCCGTTCCGCGAGGCCCTCGAAGGGCTGTGACCGAGGTCACCGGGACGCCGGGCGGTGCTCCGGCCAACCGGTACGTGACCACAGCACTGGACGACCCACCGGACCTCCGCGGGCCCGACGTGACGGCCGCGTTCGCCGAGCTGTTCGACGCGCACGCGCGGCAGCTGCGCGGCTACCTGGCCGGCCGGGTGGGCGACTCGGCGGCGGACGACCTGGTCGCCGAGACGTTCCTCGTGGCGTTGAAGCGGCGGCGCAGCTACGACCCGGGGCGCGCGCCCGTCAAGGGCTGGCTCTACGGGATCGCCACGAACCTCGTGCGCGAGCACCTCCGCCGCGAGACCAGGGGCAGGCGGGCCGGGCTGCGGCTCGTCGGCCGCCCCGAACCCGACCACGGCGCCGCCGTCGCGGACCGCGTGGACGCCCAGCGCAGCACCGACGTGCTGGCCCGCGCCCTCGCCGGGCTGCGCGACGAGGACCGCGACGCGCTGCTGCTCACCTCGTGGGCCGGGTTGTCCCCGGCCGAGGTCGCCGCCGCGCTCGGCGAGAACGACAGCACCGTCCGCTCCCGGCTGCACCGGGTCCGCACCAGGCTCCAGGCCCTGCTCTCCGAGGAGACCACCCGCGATGCGTGAACTCGACGACGCCCTCGCCGACCTGAACCGGGACGCCCGCGCGTCCGACGCCCCGCTGGACGCCGTGCGCGCCCGCGTCCTGGCCGCCGCGGCGGCCGAGTCCGCCGCCCCGGAGCGCCCCGCGCCCCGCCGCTGGTACCTGCCGGTCGCCGTCGCCGCGGCCGCCGCGCTGGTCACCGGCGTGGTGGCGGTGGGCACCGGCGGCCCCGGCACCCGGCAGGTCGCCGAACAGCCGGCCACCGGCGTCCCGGAGTCCGAGGTGCCGCCGGTCCGGCTGCTGTCCGCGCGGGAGTACCTGACCATGGCGGCCGACGCGATCACCGCCGTCGACCAGCCGCTCGCGCCCGGCCAGTACCGCTACGTCGCCGCGCACGAGTGGAACCAGCGCGGCGTGGCGGTGGGCACCCCCGTGGGCGAGCCGAACCCGACGCCGGCCGGCTACGACTACCTGGTCGAGTCGCGCACCGAGACCTGGATCCCCCACGACATCACCCAGGAGTGGCTGAACCGGCGCACGCCGCTGGAGGGCGCGAAGTTCCTGGGCGGTTCGGTGCCGCGGTCCGAGGCCCCGCTGCCCGAGCCGGACGTGACCGCGAAGGGCGAGCGGCGCGGGAAGTGCGGCGACTTCTTCCCGAACGCGCAGCCGAGGAAGGTCTGCGGCGACCCGCGGGACTGGGACAACCCGGACTTCTACACGGGCCTCCCCCGCGACCCGCAGGCCCTCGCGCAGTGGCTGCGCGACGCCACCGCGCACCGCGGCGGCGCGCCGACCGCGGCGTTCCACTGGGCCGTGCAGCTGCTGCACACCGGCCTCGTGCCCGCCGACCTGCGGGCCGCGCTGTACCGGGCGCTGGCGACGCTCGACGGCGTGGCGGTGACCGACGGCAACGTGAACCTGGACGGCCGCGTCGGCGTCGCCGTCGCCGTCGAGAGCCCGAACGAGCACCGCGAGCTGATCGTGGACCCGGCCACCGGCGACTTCATCGGCGAGCGCACCGTCGCCGGCCCGGAGCCGCACAGCCCGTGGATCGCGCCCGGCACGGTGACCGGCTACTCCGCCATCACCACCAAGGTCGTCAACGCCCTGGGCGCGACCTCCTGACCGCGACT
>NZ_JBPKJK010000224.1:0-12079 GCF_051756985.1 Saccharothrix sabaoui | reverse complement strand
GCCGGCGGCTAGCGGTTGCCGGGCGTCTTCGCCTTGGGCGCGAACAGGTCGCGCAGCTGGGTCGCGCGCCGCCGCACACCCCACTTCGTCACCCGCCACAACGCCTCGCGCACGATGTTGCCGCTCATCTTCGACTCGCCGATCTCACGCTCCGTGAACGTGATCGGCACCTCCACGACCCGGTAGCCCAGCTCGATGGTGCGCCACGCCAGGTCGATCTGGAAGCAGTAGCCCTGCGAGGCCACCGTGCCCAGCTTGAGCCGGTCGAGCACCTCGGCCCGGAACGCCCGGAACCCGCCGGTGATGTCCTTGACCTTCGCCCCCAGCGCCAGCTGCGAGTAGACGTTGCCGCCCCGGGAGATCAGCTCCCGGTACTTCGGCCAGTTCACCGTGCTGCCGCCGGGCACGTAGCGCGAGCCCAGCACCAGGTCGGCGTCCTCCAGCGCGTCCAGCAGCCGGGGCAGGTCCTCCGGGGCGTGCGAGCCGTCGGCGTCCATCTCGACGACCACCGCGTAGCCCCGCTCCAGCGCCCACCGGAAGCCCGCCACGTAGGCCGCGCCCAGACCCGCCTTCTCCGTGCGGTGCATCACGTGGATGCGGTCGTCCGCGGCGGCCATCTCGTCGGCGAGCCGCCCCGTCCCGTCCGGGCTGCCGTCGTCGACCACGAGGGCGTGCACCTTCGGCAGCGCCGCGTGCAGCCGCTTCACGATCTTCCCGATGTTGTCCCGCTCGTTGTAGGTCGGGATCACCACCAGCACCGGCCCGAGCTCGCGGTCAGGCTGCGCCTGCTGGTCCGCCATCCGTTTCCTCCTCGCCGACACCCGCACCAGGGGTCGGACGCGATCGTCGTTTCCGTGTCAATCCAGCCGCCGAGCCGAACGCCAGAGCGAGCAGGCCCAGGGCGGTCATCACCCACTCGGGCCATGCACCGAGCCGGGTGGCCAGCGTAGCCTCCCCGCGCAGCGGCACCGTCGCCACCAGAGCGTCCGGGGTGAACATGCCGGTCCGCTGGGTGACCGAGCCGTCGGGGGCGACGATCGCGCTCACCCCGGAGGTGGCCGAGACCACCACCGCCCGTCCGTGCTCCACCGCGCGCACCCGCGACATGGCCAGCTGCTGGTAGGTCATCTCGGTGTAGCCGAACGTGGCGTTGTTGGTGGGGATCGCGATCAGGTTCGCCCCGCCGCCGGCGAGCACCGAGTCCCGCACCACCGAGTCGAACGCCACCTCGTAGCAGGTGTCGATCGCGACCTTCACGTCGCCGACGGCGAACCCGGCCGGGTCGTCGCCGGGCTGGAAGCGGCCGGCGCGGTCCACGGCCGGCGAGAAGATCCGGAAGAACTCCCGGTAGGGCATCGTCTCCCCGAAGGGCTGCAACTGCCGCTTGGTGTAGCTGTCGGTGGCGCCCACGCCCGGTTCGAACAGCACCACGGTGTTGCGGGGCAGGTTGTCGCCCTTGTCGATCACGACCGCGCCGACCGCGATGGGCGCGCGGATCGCCTCGGTGGCGCGCTGGATCTGCGCGGCGGCGTCGACGTTGCGGAACGGGTCGATGTCGGAGGAGTTCTCCGGCCAGATCACCAGCTGCGGCCTGGGCGCGCGCCCGGCGTCGACGTCGGCGGCCAGCTCCAGGGTCCGCTTGACGTGGTTGTCGAGCACCGCGCGGCGCTGCGAGTTGAAGTCCAGGCCCGCGCGCGGCACGTTGCCCTGCACCGCGGCCACCGTCACCTCGCCCTGGTCGGCGTCGGTGCGCACGAGCGCGGTCGAGGCCAGCCCGGCGACCAGCGGCAGCACCACCAGCGGCGCGGCCGACCGCCAGTTCCGGCCCAGGTGGGCCAGGCCGAAGCCGGTCAGCGCCACCGCGAACCCCACCAGCGGGGCCCCGCCCAGCGACGCCAGCGGCAGGTACCAGCCCTCGGGCTGCCCGAAGGCGATCTTGCCCCACGGGAACCCGCCGAACGGGAACACCGCGCGCAGCGCCTCGTCCGCCACCCACACCAGCGCCATCCACAGCGGCGCGCCGGGCAGCCGCGACACCACCGCCATCGCCGCCGTGCCGACCGCGATCAGCAGCGCGCACACCAGCGCCAGCGGCAGCCAGGCGATCAGGCCCACGAACTCGCCGGTCCAGCGCAGCAGCGGCGCCATGAACCCCAGCCCCCACAACACGCCCAACCCGAACCCGGCCCGCGCGCGGCGGCCGTGCACGAGCACGCCGAGCACGGCGAACCCCACCGGCGCGAGCCACCACGCCGTGCGCGGCGGGAAGCTGAGGTAGACCAGCGCGCCACCGGCGGCGGCGAGCAGCACCCGCAGCAGCGTGCCGCGCACGTCCCGGCGGCGGGCGGGGGGCGTGTCGGCGGCGGACTGACCCGGCGCCACGGGGGGAGCGACCACGCGCCCAGCCTACGAGGGGCAGGTCAGGCCCCCGTACGGCGGGCGACCGCCGTCACCCCGTGCCCGCGTCACCCCGTGCCCGCGTACCCGGCTGCGGGTCGTCGGGGCCTCGAACCGGCCGATCTGCTGCTGACCGTGCGGCCGTCCGCGAACAGGTCGATGAGGCCATCGCGCGGCAGTACGTCTGTGGTGCAGTGCACCGCGTAGCGCCGGTTCCGGTCGGGTGCTCACCCGGCCCTGCCCTGGACCAATTCGCACCATGCGGATAGTTCACCGATCAATACGATTCCCGCAGTCATGCAGACCGCAAAAATCGGATCTCGAAGAACGGAACCCGTGCTCTGATCGCATACGCGACGAAAACGTGCACGCGACTACTGCTCATCTTTAGCTTCGTGTAACTATGTCACCCGAACGAGCGATGGACCGTTCGCGGTTGCCGGGCCGCTCCTGGAAGGAAACTCCGCTGAACCCCTCGAACACATCTTCGACCTCCTCCCCCGCTTGTCGCAAAGCAGGCTGACCACCATGCGCATGATTCCGGATTCGGTGACGCCCGGCGCCAGCAGGGCCGAGCAGGAAATCTTTTCCCAACTGGCTGCGCTCGAAGTGCCCGGATGGCACTACGCCATGCACAGCACCAATCTGCCCGAGCACGACCGCAAGCGGGTCTGCGAGATCGACTTCCTGCTGCTGGGTGAGCGCGGACTGCTCGTGCTGGAGGTCAAGGGTGGCGAGATCCAACTGAGGCGGGGCGTCTGGCACACGCGCGACCTCAAGGGCGGGCGGCACCGGCTCAAGGAGAGCCCCCTCGACCAGGCGGGGTCGAGCATGTTCGCACTGGAGAAGGTCCTGCGTCGCAATGTCGACCCGGAACTGGTCGACCGCACCGTGTTCGGGTACGGCGTCGTCTTCCCGGACAGCGAGTTCGACGCGGTCAGCGTCGAGTGGAGTCCGGAGATGGTGATCAACTCCACCCGCATGGCGACCGAGGGGTGGGCCGACTGCCTCGATCGGCTGGGGTCCTTCTGGGAAGCCAAGCCCGACGCCAGGGCTCCCCTGTCCCCCGCAGACGTCGAGCGCTACCTGGACGTGCTCCGACCGGGCTTCGACCGGGTGTTGTCCCTGCGCCGCCTCGACGACCTGGTGGAGAAGGAACTCGTCGCCCTGACCAACAGCCAGTACAAGGCTCTCGACCAGCACCGCAGAAACCCGCGTTTGGTGTTCGAAGGCGGGGCAGGAACGGGCAAGACCATGCTGGCGGTCGAGATGTGCCGACGTGTCCGCGGTTCCGACAAGCGCGTTCTGCTGACGTGCCGCAGCCACGTCCTGGCTTCCTTCGTCCGCTCGCAGCAGGAAATGGACAAAATCACGACAGTTCCGTTCGACCAGGTGTCCACTTTTGGTGCGGACTCCTTCGACGTGGTAGTGGTGGACGAAGCCCAGGACGTCATCAACGGACGCGACCTCGACGCGGTGGACAGAGTGCTGTCCGGCGGGTTGGCCGATGGCCGTTGGGCCTTCTTCCTCGATTCGAACAACCAGCGGGGACTGGTCGGCCAGTACGAGGACGACGCGATGGCGCGGCTCGACTCCCACCGCCCCACCTTCGTCGACCTGATGGACAACTGCCGCAACACCATCGAAATCGTCCGTGCCACCCAGGAACGGACGGGAGCCGACCTGGGGGTCACCACCGCCGGCCATGGCCGCGAGGTCGTGGTGGTGGAGGAGGACCGCGGTGAGGCGGTCACCGCCGTATCGGCGGTACTGGCCGAACTCGAGGAGCACGACGTGCCGCTCGAGCAGGTCGTGCTGCTGTCGCCGTACGACCTGGCAGCGTCGATCTTCGGCGAACTGCCCGCCGAGTGGCTCGAGCGGGTCGACGTGCTGGACCTGATGCGCATGCGCAAGCCCGGCCGGGGGCACGTCGGGTTCGCGCGGGTGGCCGAGTTCAAGGGGTTGGAGAGCCGGTACGTCGTCCTGGAGGTGGACGACGCGGCGGACGAACAGGCGGCACGGGTCCAGCTGTACGTCGGCATGACCCGGGCGAAGGCGGCCCTGTGGGTGGTCAAGGCCGGCAAGACGGAGGTGGAGGGGTGACGCAGGTGCACACCACGGGGTTCCCGGACCGGGACCGGGTGCTCGAGTACCTGCACGACCAGTTGGTCGGGCCGGCCGAGGGCGACGACGAGGTCCTCTACGAGAAGGCGCCCCAGCACCGGTACCTGACCGCCGTGCTGTACCCGATGTCCCTCAGCCCGCACGCCGCCGACGCCGGCGGACCGGCGGACGACGCCGAAGAGGTCGACGAACAGGCTGGTGCGCTGCCCGAGGACGACGACGAGGACCCCATCACCCTGGCGGGCCAGAGCAGGCCGAGTTCCGCCGGCATCAGCTTCATGACCACGAGCCGGTCCGCGATCGACGTGGAGGTACGGGCCGCGCGGTACCGCAAGGTCGCGGAGGACGAGTGGCAGCGTGAACCGCTGGCACTCCCCGGGAACGGATCGGTTCGGATCGATGTCCCGCCCTCGGGAAGCAGCCGGAGCGAGCCCATCTGGGAGGAGGCGGCCAGCGTCGAGGTCACGTGGCGCCCGCACCCCGACGGCGTGGTGGTCACCGTCGTCCTCGTCAATCGCAGGGTGCAGGGCGAACGCCAGGCGGTGGACCCTGAGGACTGCCTCTTCCAGGTGGTGTTGCGCTGCTCGGTCGCGGAGGGTGCCATCACCCCCTACCCGGTCCAACCACGGGCGCACAGCGACGAGGAGGCGGAGGAACTCGAGCTCCAGTACCGCGACGTCCCGGTGTACGCCGTCGGCCACGGAACGGCGGCCGGCTGGGACACCGTGGGTGACCGACCCGATTGGGTCGGCACGTCCTTCGTCCCGGTGCACGTCGTGCCCAACGTCGCCTTCGACCTGCCGCGCGTGCCCGACCTGCCGGATGTGGCGGATGTGCTCCGCCTGAACTTCCTGGCACGCGCCGACACGGATGCGGCACCCGTGTTCGACGCCTTGACCCGTTTCGTCGACCGGTACTCGAGCTGGATCGACAAGACGTGGAACGCCGCGGCGCAGACCCTCACCCCGCGGTTGCGCCCAGCCGCTGAGCGGTTGCGGGACCGCGCGGCACGGGCACGGGACCGCATGCTCGCCGGTATCGGGTTCCTGCGCGAGGACCGGGACGCCCTCGAGGCGTTCGCGCTGGCCAACCGGGTGATGCTCATGCAGATGGCGCACAGCCACGAGAACCTCGGCGGCTCACCGCACGCCCCGTCGGAGGCGCCGGACACGAAGGTCGACTACGACTCGCTCGACCGGGCATGGCGCCCGTTCCAGCTCGGTTTCCTGCTGATGACGGTGAAGGGGGTGGTCCACGAGGGCGAGGAGCGCGACCTGGTCGACCTGATCTGGTTCCCCACCGGCGGCGGGAAGACCGAGGCGTACCTGGGACTCGCGGCGTTCACCATCCTCCACCGTCGGCTGACCAGGGGCGATGCCGGAGCGGGCACGACGGTCATCACCAGGTACACGCTGCGCCTGCTCACCAGTCAGCAGTTCCAACGGGCCGCCACCATGATCGCTGCCTGCGAGCTGGTGCGCCGCGGTGCCGACGGACGGCTTGGCAGCCGTCCGGTGTCGATCGGGCTGTGGGTTGGTGGCGAGAACAGCCCCAACACCTTCACCGAGGCCCGTCGACTCCTCGCGCGAGCACGCGACGGCGCAGCCCGTGACCAGGGCTTCCAGATCGAGTCGTGCCCGTGGTGCGGCACGCGGATCGTGCCTGGCGCGCCGGAGGACGAGCAGCGTTGGGGGATTTCGGCGACCAACAGCTCTTTCCGGGTGCGCTGCGTCAACGACAGGTGTCCGTTCCGCACCGAACTGCCCATGTCATCGGTGGACGAGGACCTCTACCTGAACCCGCCCACCATGTTGGTGGGCACCGTCGACAAGTTCGCCCGCACGGTCTGGAAGGAGAACACCGGCGCGTTCTTCGGCGCGGGCAGCGACCCTGGACCGTCGTTGATCATCCAGGACGAGTTCCACCTGATCTCCGGCCCGCTCGGGACCATCGTCGGGCTCTACGAGGCGGCTTTCGACGTGCTGTTGGAACACCTCGGGCACAAACCGAAGATCGTCGCGGCCACCGCCACCATCCGCCGGGCCGACGAGCAGACCAGAGGCGTCTTCGGACGCCCTGTCGCGCTGTTCCCGCCCGCGGGCGTCGATGCGGCCGACTCGTACTTCGTGCGCACGGATTTGGAACGCCCCGGCCGTGCCTACGCGGGGGTCATGCCCCAGGGGCACACACCGCTCACCGCGCTCATCCACGTCGCCGCGGCGCAGTTGCAGGCACCGCTCGAGGTGGACCTGACTCCTGCCGCCGAGGACGCCTACTCGACGTTGGTCGTCTACCACAACAGCCTCCGCGAACTCGGCAAGACGATCAACCTGGCCTCCGACGACATCCCCTCGCGGCTCAAGGTGATCGCACGGGCCGAGGACCACGTGCGGCACCTGGACGACGACAACGTCGTCGAGCTCACCAGCAACGTGGCGTCCGCGCAGATCCCGCAGCGCCTGGACCGGCTCAAGAAACCGCACGACGCGCCGGGCGCTGTGTCCTTCCTGGCCAGCACGAACATGATCTCGGTCGGTGTCGACGTCAGCCGGCTAGGCATCATGACGGTCGTCGGCCAACCCAAGACGACCGCCGAGTACATCCAGGCCACCAGCCGTGTCGGCCGGAGTGCCGACCGCCCTGGTCTCGTCGTGACCGTCTACTCACCGTCCAAGCCGCGCGACCGGTCGCACTACGAGTCGTTCGCCCCGTACCACGCGACCCTTTACCGCTCGGTGGAGCCGAGTTCGGTCACACCGTTCTCGGTGCCGGCCAGGTTGCGCGCCCTGCACGCCGACCTCGTCGTGTTGGTGCGGCACGCACTCGGTTTGTCGGCCGACCAGGAAGCCGCATCGTTCGACCCTTCCGACGAGCGGTTCCGCGCGCTCGTCAAGGCGTTCCTGGACCGCGTGGAACGCGCGGACGCCACCGAGCTCGAGCGGGTCCGGGTCCACTTGGACGACCTCATCGAGACGTGGGCGAAGCGATCCGTCGACGCGGTGCCCTTCGGCGGCCTGCGCTACAGCCAGGGGGGCCGCGAACGGCCCCGGTTGCTCAGGCGGTTCACCGAGGGCGGTGACGGTTGGGCGACGCTCGACTCGATGCGCAGCGTCGACGTGGAGGTCCAGGTCCAGGTGAGGGGAGCGCGGAAGTGACCGTGCGCAAGGTTCGGCGCTCGCAGATCATCAGTCCCTTCGGTCCCGGGGCGATCATCGACCTCGTCGGTGAGTCGTTCGTGGTCGAGGATGCCGGCAGGTGGCGGGGCGGGCACGTGCCGATCGACTTCCCCCGCTTGGCGGCCTACCTCCGGGTGGACTCGCTGGCGTCGCCGTCACCCCGCAGGCCCATCCCCTACTACCGGTTCCCCCAGTGGTTGTTCTGCCCGTCGTGCCGGCGCATGAGCCGGTGGTCCTACACCAGGGAGGTGACGAACACCGCTCCCACCTGCAGCTGCCCCGACGGGAAGCAACTCATTCCCATGAGGTTCGTGGCGGTGTGCGCCAACGGGCACCTCTCGGACGTGGACTGGGTCCGGTGGGCGCACTCCGCGGTTCGCCGCGACCGGCACCAGAACCAGTGCCAGCGGTCGGACCTGCAGTTCCTCAACAAGGCCGATGTCGGTGGTGGGCTCAACTCGCTCGTCGTGCGCTGCGTCTCGTGCAAAGGCGAACGGTCCCTCGACGGGCTCACCACGAAGATCGGTTTGAGCCAGATCGGCAGCAAGTGCTCGGGAAAGCAGCCTTGGCAGGACCAGAAGGACGCCGAGCAGTGTCCCGAGCAGGTGGTGGCGATGCAGCGGGGCGCGTCGAGCGTGTACTTCCCGACCGTAGAGAGCGCGATCGACATCCCGCCCGAGTCGGCGTGGAGCACGATCAGCGACCCGTTGACAGCGCTGATGAAGAGCGGCGAGTTCAAGTTCCTCGTCGCCAATCCCGGCTACAAGCTGGCCAAGGGGATGATCGAGTTGGCGGCCGATGAGTACGGCGTCCCGGTGGCCGAGGTCGAAGCGGCACTGGCGCGCGAGGTGGACGACGCCCGGGTGCCCGTCGAAGGCGGTCCGGAGAACATCCGCCCGGACGAGTGGGCCGCCCTGATCAACCCCCAGGACGACCACGACCACCGCGACCGGTTCATCTCGCGGCGAGCAGACCGACCGCTGCGCGCCGCGGCGACCGATTGGAACAGGTTGATCGCGGATGTCGTGCTCGTCGACCGCCTCCGCGAGGTCCGGGTGCTGACGCACTTCGAGCGGCACACCATGAAGGAGAAGGTGCCATCGAACCTGAGCGGCGAGAGTGACTTCCTGCCCGCCGTCGAGGTGTTCGGCGAGGGCTTCTTCCTGAAGCTCGACGAGCAGGCGCTGCTCGACTGGGAGCAGTCCGCAGCCGTGGTGGACCGGTGTCGGAAGCTGGTGGAGCGGCACGAGCAGAAGGGCGCGAAGTGGCTCCCCCAGCCGACGCCCCGTTACGTGCTGCTGCACACCTTCGCGCACCTGCTCCTGCGGAACACCGCTTTCGAAGCCGGTTATTCGACCTCCTCCTTGCGCGAGCGCCTGTACGTGACGAAGGAGGGCGTGGGCCCCTCCATGGCCGGGGTGCTGATCTACACCGCTGCCGGCGACTCCGAGGGCACGCTGGGAGGTCTGGTGCGGATGGGCGAATTCCCGCGCCTGGGCAGGCTGCTCGACATGTCGATCACCGCTGCCCGCTGGTGCTCGTTCGATCCCGTGTGCGGGGACCACCCGGGGCAGGGCCCGGACGGGTTGTCGCTGGCCGCGTGCCACGCGTGCTCCTTGGCGCCGGAGACGAGCTGCGAAGCGACGAACCGGCTCCTGGACCGGCGGTTGCTGGTCGACCCGGTGTTCGGCTTCTTCAAGAACCCGGTCGCAGCCGTCGACGGCGTACCCGGGAGCACGGTGTGAGCGCCGCGTTACGCGCACCGGTCCATGGGCCACCTCGTTACGAGGTGATGGTCGCCGGCCCCGATGTCGATCAAGCGGTCAGGGCGGTGGCGGCTTACAAGCGCCTGCGCGGACACGGTGTGGAGCTTCACGTCATCACCAGGTCCAGCGTGCTGAAGAACCGCATCCGCACCCTGCTGCCGTTCGAGAGCCGCGGCGACGTGGCGATGACCTACCACCGCTACTTCTCCGACACGTGGAACGCCGCGCTGCGGACCAGACCACCGGAGTCCGGCGACTACGACATCGACTTCTGGGATTTCAAGCAACGTCTGAGGGCTCGTTACGTCCGACCGCTGGACCGGCGGCACGTCGTCGTAGTCCACGGACAGCAGTTGCCGCCCGATTTCTACAGGGTGCTTCGGCTGCTGGGCGTCGAGGCCACCGTGTTCATGGACCCCGTGCAGGTGGTCGACGATTCCGGTACGACCCTCGAAGACTTCACGACGCTCCTGGGCGTGAACTCGCCGACCGCGGTGCACGACACGGACAGCGGCACCCCGCAGGTCCGTGCGCTGCTCCGGCACCTGGACGACAGCTCGGCCCTCGCGGAACCAGCCGGCGGTGGTGGGCGCCCGGTGTTGGTGAACCACGAGGACGCCGACGAGGAGATCAGGTTCGTCGCGGAGCTGGCGGCGGCGCACCGCGACAAGCGGATCGGGGTCCTCCTCCCGACCTGGGAGCTGACCCGGGTGTTCAAGGACGGGATCGGCGACCTGTTCGACGGCAGGACACAGTGGCACCTGTCCGGCATCAGCGTCCCCAGGCACGCCGCGGTGTCCGCGTCCGACCCCGGGATCAAGGTGTTGACCTGGGCAAGCGCCATCGGCATGCGGTTCGACCACGTCGTGCTGGCGGGGCTCGACCAGGTGGAGACCCGGTTCCGCTTCGAGAACGCGCTGCGGGTGCTCGGCCCGACGAGCCGTTCCGGGTTGATCCTGTCCTATTCCGGAGCAGGCCGGCCGACGGCGTTGGACGGCCTGCCGCCCACCCTGCTGGACGACCGCACGCGCGACGTACCGGGTGACGAGTGGGTCGAGGTCAGCCCTGCCGTCCCGCCGCCCTCTCCGTTCCCGACCGATCCGGAACAACCGGTCGCCCCTGCCAGGTCTGCCGTCGACAGCGCGCGCGCCCTGCTCGTCACCCCGCTGCGGAGCAGCGCCCGCGGCAAGCACCTGCTCACCGCGGAGCAGGAGGTCGGGCTGGCGACGTTGATGCGGTCCACCGGCGAGGCGTTGTCGGAGGAACTGCCGAAGGGCTTCCGCGCGACCCTGCGCGACGACGACGAGCGGGCGAAGGCGTTCGACGCCATGGTGCTGCACAACACCGGTCTCGTGGGTTCCTGGATCGGCAGGCACCTGGGCGCCGGTCTCGACCACGAGGACTTGTACCAGCACGGTGTGCTCGGCCTGATGAGGGCGATCGAGAAGTGGGACGGCTCCCGCGGGCTGAAGTTCTCCACCTATGCCGTGAACTGGATCAACCAGCACATGGGACGCGCTGTCCCCGATGAGGGCACGCTCATCCGGTTGCCCGTGCACAAGCACGAGGAAGTCCGCAAGGTACGCGCCACCTGGAACAGGTTGCGCGCCGAGCAGGACGAGGTCTCGGTCGCGGACGTCGCCGAGCGCACCGGCTTCTCCCCGGAGAAGGTGGTGGACTGCCTCCGACTCGCCAAAGGCCTGATCAGCTTGGACGCGCCCTTGGGCGTGAACGGCGAACACACGTTCGCCGAACTGATCCCCGCTCCGTTCGAGCACGATTCGAACCCCGATCACGTGGTGGACCGCGCGCTCGGGGCCGAACTCGTGCGGAGTGCGGTTTCCCGGCTCAAGGAGCGCGAGGCCGAGGTCCTGCGGTTGCGGTTCGGTTTCGACACCGGTGACGACCGCACCCTGGAAAAGGTCGGCGAGCACTTCTCGGTGACCCGTGAACGGGTGCGCCAGATCGAGAGCAGGGCGAAGAGCAACCTCATCAGGAAGTTGGCGGAGGTGGGGCTGTTCGCCGACGGCGCGGAACCCGCTCCCCCACCTCCGGCGAAACAGCCGAGCCGTCGGCTGAGCGTCGTGCGCGCACCGGTCCGCGAGAAGCGGCCGACCGGCAAGGAGATCGCCACCGGGTCGGGACTGGCGGAACGACTCGGCGCCGCCGGTGAGGACGGCTCCATCGGCCACCTGCTGATCGCCCTGGTGGATCGAGTACTGCGGTCCGGTGCTCGCCACGTCCTGATCAGGACCGCGGGCACCGGCACGAACGCCAGGTTGGCGCTGGTCCACGACGGGGCGACCTTCGCCGGGTACACCTTGCTCACGACTCTCTGCGAAGGCCGCGAAGCGTCGCGCGGATCGGCGGCCCTGGGTGTCGCCGCTTCCCTCTACGACGAGATCACGACGTGGGACGCGCACACGTCCTCGGCCTGCCTGGTCCTCACCTCCGCGGCGGACAGCGACACGTGGTGGTTGAACCGCGCCTCGCGGAGGCTCCCCACCGGCCTGGTACCCGAGGTCAAGGCTGACCGGTGGTCGGTCGTGCTGTTGCGCGCCCCGCGCCCCCAGATCGCCCGTGCGAGCATCGGCACCATCCTCGACCGCTGCGTCC
>NZ_JBPKJK010000223.1:0-12220 GCF_051756985.1 Saccharothrix sabaoui | reverse complement strand
CCCGCGAACGCCACCGCCAGCCCGCACAGCACCACCGGCACCGCGAACGCCAGGTTCAGCGGGACCCAGTGGGCCAGGCCGCCGATCACCGCCGGGCCCGCCAGCAGGCCCACGTAGCCCAGGCCCACGACGCGGGCCATCAGCGCGCCGGACGAGCGCGTGTCCAGGTTGCCCGCCGCGCTGAACAGCTGCGGCACGCTGCCGGACAGGCCCAGGCCGAACAGCGCCCACCCCGCGAGCACCGCCGGCAGCCACGGGACGAGCATGACCAGCACCAGGCCGAACGCCGCCAGCGCCGCGCCGTAGCGCACGATCGCGACCGGCCCCACCAGCGCGGACACCCGGTCGGTGGCGAAGCGGCCGATGGTCATCGCCACGGCGAACGAGCCGTACGCGAACGCCGCCGTGCTGGTCGACGTGCCCAGGACGTCCTCGGCGTGCAGGGCGGCCCAGTCGTTGGCCACGCCCTCGGCGAGCATCATCGCGAACGCGATCGCGCCGAGCAGCCACACCAGCTTCGGCGACGGCTTCGCGGTGGGCACCGTCGACGCGGCCTCCTCCGGCTCGGGGCGGCCGTCCACCAGGAACCGCCCGGTCACCAGCGACACCACGATCGTGAACGCGCCGCACGCGCTCAGCGTCACCGCCGTGGGCACGCCCGCGCCGAGGGTGGCCGCGCCGACGAGCGCCGCGAACGCGCCGCCGATCGACCACATGGCGTGGAACGAGGCCATGATCGGCCTCGGGTAGGCGCGTTCGACGACGACGGCGTGCGAGTTCATCGCGACGTCGATGGTGCCGTTGCCGAAGCCGAAGCACACCAGGGCCAGCCCGAGCGTCCACCACGAGTCCGCCAGGCCGGGGAAGAACAGCGCGACGCCGAGCAGCACGCCCGCCGCGGGCAGGAGCTTGCGCTGCCCCACCCGGTCGGCCAGCGGCCCGGCGACCTGCATGCCCGCGAACGCCGCCGCGCCCAGCACCAGCAGCAGCCCGCCCAGGGTGCTGTGCGAGATGCCGGCCGCGTCCTCCACGTTGGGGATGTGCACCACCCACAGCCCCATGGCGAACCCGTTGAGGGTGAAGTAGATCCAGGTCGCGACGCGCGCGGCGCGCGGCAGGGGGGTCGTCACGGGTTCTCCAGTCGTTCGGCTACGTGCACGAGCACCCCGCGCGCGGCCAGTTCGCGCCGCGCCCCCTCGGGGGCTCCGGGATCGGTGACCAGCACGTCCGGCCGGTCGGCGGGGCAGATGTGCGCGAGCGCGGTGCGGTCGAACTTCGTGCCGTCGGCCAGCACGACCGTGCGCCCGGACACCGCCATCGCCTGCTGCTTGACCTCGGCGTCGGCGAGGTCGTGCGCGGTGAGCCCCGAGTCCAGCCCCAGCGCGCACGGCGACAGCACGGCCACGTCGAAGCGCAGCGCGCGCAGCGACGCCAGGGCCAGCGGGCCGACCATCGCCAGCTCGCCGGGCCTCGGTTCGCCGCCGGGCAGCAGCAGCCGCACGTCGGGCGCGTCGAGCAGCTCGCGGGCGGCGTGCAGGGACAGGGGCATCACGGTGACCGTGCGGTCGCGCAGCAGCTTCGCGACCTCCAGCGCCGTCGTGCCGCTGTCGAGGACGATCGTCTCGCCGTCGCGGATCAGCCCGACGGCGGCGGCGGCGATGGCGCGCTTGGCGGCGGTGGCGGTGGCGGTGCGCGCGGTGAACGGCGGCTCGACGCCCGCCGGGCTGACCAGGACCGCCCCGCCGTGCACCCGGCGCAGCACGCCGGACGCCGCGAGCAGGTCGAGGTCGCGGCGGATCGTCATCTCCGACGCGCCGGTGACCGCCGCCAGCTCGGCGACCGACACCTGGGTGTCGGTGCGGAGCCTGCTGATGATCTCGCGGTGCCGGTCGGGGCTCTTCACGTGAGGGATGGTCGCAAATCATGTGCGTTCGAACAAGTGAAATGTTGTTTCGGTCATTCCCGGGACGTGACGCGCCCCAGGAGACCTACGCGCACCTGGTGCTCGCGGGGGCCGGGTCGGTGCACTCCGGGGTCCGCTCGGCGGGGACGGGGGCCGGGTCGGTCTCGCGCAGCCAGTCCAGGACGGCCCGGTAGACGTCGTCGTGGGTCTGGAGGGCGAAGTGGCTCACCCCGCCCACCCGGCAGCGGTCGGCCTCCTGGTCGGGGGCGGCGGCGCTCTCCGGGTCCACCACCAGGTCGCCGACGAGGCGGCCCAGCGCGCTGTCCGGCGAGGACGTCAGGGTCGCCGCCACGAACAGCTGCCGCACGCCGGGCGGGAGCGCGGTGCTCGGCGGCGGGGCGCCGTCGTCGACGCCGCGCCACTGGTGCTCGTGCAGGTAGCCCTCGGCCAGGTCCTTGATGCCGTCGCTGCGCAGCGCCAGCAGCCGGCACAGCGGCGCGGCCGGCCACAGCCCGTCGAGCACCTCCGCGGTGCGGGCGACGGCCCGCTCCAGGGGCGCGCCGGTGTGCGGCGAGCCCAGGCACACCACCCGGGTCAGCCGGGACGCCCACGGCGCGGCCCGCTCGTGGGCGCGGTGCGCGGCGCTGCGCGCGACCAGGCCGCCCATCGAGTGCCCGACGAGGACGACGTCGGTGACCTCGACCGGCCAGGCGGCGACCAGCTCGTCGAGCAGGTCGACCAGCTCGCGGCCGTTGTCGGAGACGTGGCGGCCGGAGTTGTAGCGCAGGTGCAGGGGCGTGCACCCGAGTTCGGCGGCGAACCCGCGCCCGAAGTCGGTGCCCGCCCGCCGCCGACCGGGCCGCCCGGCGGGGAACCACGAGCGCTCGGTGTCCACCAGGCCGTGCAGGAACAGCACGAGCCGGCCGGTCGCCGCCGGGAACGCCGCGGCCAGCGACGCCGGGTCGAGGCGGACGCGGCGGTGGTCCGACCGCACCGACATCGCCGCCGGGAGGGTGTCCGGGCAGGAGGCGTCGCGGCGCGGTGCGGGGAGTTCGCCGAAGGCGCCGTGGGCGAACCCGAGCACCCGCTGCCCGGCGGGCGTCCGCACGAGCGCGGTCGGCGAGCACAGCGCGGCGGCGCCGGAGACGATCGCGGCGGGGAGGCCCACCACGGCGGTCACGGCGGAGCCGACCGCGTCCACCACCGATCCCACGCCGATCCCGGCGGACCTGACCTCACCGAGTGCCATCGCTCACCTGCCGGGCCTCTCACCTCCACCGTGACCCTCACGGTGGACATCAGGTACCCCGATCGGTACTCGATCACGCTTTCCGCCGGTCGCGGCGCGGTCGGCCGCCCGGATCGCCGGTCCGCAGGTCGGTGAGAAGTATCAGGAGAGTTGTCGAATTAAGTTGAATCGGTATTTCACCGACTTGGCGGTCCGCACCACTGCGGCTCCGGTCATCCTGTGTCGCGAAAAATCCCGCCTTCTACCTGCATCGATGGCGTTCGGTTGCCTTTGCCGCGCGTAATCCACTTAAGATGCGCGCATTCAGTTGAATCGTTCGGAGGGCGATCGCATGACGGCTGAACCGGCAACCGACCTCGGCGCGCAGCGCCCGCCGGTGGTCAGTCCCGTGCCGTTGGGCACGGCGGCCGGCGTGGCGGACTGGGGCGCGGGGGCGCCGGGGAACGCGAAGGCCGCGGTGGGCCACAGCACGTACCTCGGGCGCTGCCCCGACCCCGCCTGCCCGAGGTCGGTCTACCGCTTCGCGGACGCCCCCGCGGACGCGCCGCTGGCGTGCGGCGAGGGGCACCGGGCCGAGGAGACCCGCACCCGGTTCCGCCTGCGGCTCGTCCCGGCCTGACTCCCCCCGGTGACGCCTGACCCCCGCCCGGTGACGCCCGACCCCCGCCCGGGGACCGGGACCGCGCCGTCCCGGAGGTCAGCGCAGCTTCTCCACCGCGGCCTTCAGGTCGGCCATGGCGGCGCGGTGGAAGCGGGGGCCGTAGGACACCCGCGCCACGCCGATCTCCCGCAGCGCGGCCAGGTCCAGCTCGTCGCCGGTGTTGCCGTTGACCGGGCCGGGCAGCCCGGCGACGAGGGCGACGACGTCCTCGCGGCGGCGCACGCCGATCGGGTAGACGCAGTCGGCCCCGGCCTCCAGGTAGAGCCGCCCCCGCCGCACGGCTTCCGCGAGCCGGTCCGGTCCGGGCACCCCGGCGCCGGGCAGGAACGCGTCCACGCGGGCGTTGACGACGATCGGGACCCCGGCGTCGTCCGCCGCCGCGCGGACGTCCGCCAGCCACCGGGCGTGCGCGCCGGCCTCGACCAGGCCACCCGCCCGGTGGTCGGTGTCCTCCAGGTTGCAGCCGACCGCGCCGATCTCCAGCAGCCGGTCCACCAGCTCGCGCGGCGCCATGCCGTACCCGGCCTCGGCGTCCACCGTGACCGGGACGTCCACCGCCCGGACGACCCGGCCGGCCGCGGCGAACATCTCCTGCCACGGCGCGCCCTCGCCGTCGGGGTGACCGAGCACCGCGGAGACGGCGGCGCTGGCGGTGGCGACGGCGGGGAACCCCGCCCCGGCGACGATCGCCGCGCTGGCCGCGTCCCAGGCGTTGGGCAGCACGAGCAGCTCGCCGCGGTGCAGCTCGCGGAGCCGTTCGGCGCGGGCCTTCAGTTCCGCCAGGTCAGCGGACATCGACGTCCTCCTTCTTCTCTTCGTGGTGCGGCGTTCGCCGCCCGTGGGGACTCCACGCGCGGTCCCGGACGCGCAGCGAGCGCGGGAGACCGAACGACGCCATCAGCGAGTTGTCCAGGAAGCGGGTCATCCCGGACACCCGGTCCCCGGCCAGGTCCAGCACCAGCAGGCCGTGCGCGTGCAGGAACGGCGTCCTCGGGTCGCGCAGGTAGCAGCCGAACGCGGGCCGGCCGTTCGCCCGGGTCGGGATCAGCACGTGGCCGCGGCAACCCCTCAGCGCGGCCTCGGTCAGGAACCGCCGGACGGCCTCCCGGCCGAGGTACTCCAGCGGCAGCGGTGGCATGGTCAGCGACGCGTCGTCCGTCAGCAGGGCCACGACCGCGTCCACGTCGCCGGCCTCGAACGCGCGCGCGAAGTCGGCCACGAGCCGGCGTTCCCGGGGCGAGCCCGGCAGCGGCGCGCTCTCCCGGTCGGCGGGCAGCTCCCGCGCCAGCGTGCCCCGGGCCCGCTTCAGCGCGCCGTTCACCGCGTCCTCGGTCGCGTCGAGCAGGTCCGCCACCTCGGCGGCCCGGAACCCGAGCACGTCCCGCAGCACCAGCACGACCCGCTGCCTCGGCGGCAGCTGCTGCAACGCCGCCAGGAACGCCAGCGACACCGACTCCCGGGCCTCGTACCGCGCCTCCGGGCCGGGCGCCCGGTCGGCGACCTCGTCGAGCAGCGCGTCGGGGTAGGGCGTGAGCCAGCTCGGTTCGGCCCGGCGGCGCGACGGCTCCGGCAACGGCACCTCCGGCACGGGTGCCGCGTCCGCGGACGGGCGGCGGGAGGCGTCGCGCAGGGCGTTGAGGCAGCGGTTGGTCGCGATCCGGTAGAGCCAGGTCCGCACCGACGCGCGGCCCTCGAACCCGCCGATGCCGCGCCACGCCGCCAGCAGCGTCTCCTGGAGCAGGTCCTCGGCGTCCTGCGCTGAACCGAGGACGCGGTAGCAGTGCACCTGGAGCTCGTGCCGGTACGGCTCGACGAGGTCGCGGAACGCCTCGCCGTCCCCCTGCCGCGCCCGTACCAGCAGGTCGTCGACCTGCGGGACTCCTCGCATGGTGGTCCTCCCCCTCTCCGGTGGTCCCCTCGGAGGGGTGGACACCGCCGACGCCGGGAAGTGGTCGCTCCCCGCCCGTCTTCCCCCGGCCGGATCACCCGTCGGGGGTCGGCGCACCACAGCGTGGCCGAGCGGGCCGCGCCCGTCCAGCGGGTTCACGGCGGGGAACCGGGCCCGGCCGCGCGCCGATCCCGCCGCGTCCCGGTCACCTGATGGGGTTGTGGTCCCACCGCGCGCGCCGCGCCCGGTCGAAGATCGTCGGGTGAGCGAGACGAAAGTGCTGCTGATCGACGTGGAGAACGTGCTGGGGCCGGTCAACCCGAGCCCGGGGCTGGTGCGCACCCGCATCGGCGCCCTGCTGGACGCGGCCGGCCCGGTGCACCACGCGATGGCCGGCTACAGCCGCGACGACCCGGCCGCCGACCGCGTGGTGAGCGTGCTCGCCGAGATGGGCGTCTGCACCTGGGTCGTGCCGCCCGGCGCCGACGCGGCGGAGAAGGTGCTGTTAGCCCACGCCCGGTACGTCCACGCCCGCGGCTGCCGCTCGTTCGTGGTCGCCTCGGCCGACCACGGGTTCACCGCGTTGCGGGACCTGGGCACGTTCGACGTCGTGGTGTGGCAGGAGCAGGAGGTGTCGCTGCGGCTCGAAGCCGCCGCCCGCGCCGTGCACCGCGTGCCCCGGCCGGCGGGGAGGGCGCGCCCCGCCCGGGTCGCGGTCGGCCGGTCGTGGGCCGACGGCGGAGCGCGGGCGACCCGCGACCCGGTCGTGTGGACGGGGGACCCCGTTCGGGCCTGACCGGGCGGCAGCGGGCTGTGGCCCGGTCGCGCTGACCGGGCGCGGGCGGGGGACCCGTGCCCGTCGACGGCCCGCCGCGCGCCGCCTAGGCTCGTGCGCGTGGAACGCGCGGGCCAGGTCTTCCCGTTCGCCGACCGGGTCGCGGCCGTCCGGCGCGACGGCCGGTTCGAGGGGTACCTGCTCGTCACCGTGCCGGCGATGAGGCCGTCGCCGCACCCGATCACCTACGTGGACATGGCCCTCGTGCGCCCGGACGCGGAGGAGTCCTCGGGGTGGCGGTACGAGGACCGCGCCGACCCCGGTGTCGAGGACGCGTGGGCGGAACTCTCCGCGGCGGTGCTCGACTGGTACGGGGAGCGGCTCGACGTGCACTGGCTGGACGGCGCGGAGGCCGAGCGGGTCCGGGCGATCTTCGGCTGAGCCCGCCGATCACCCCCGTCGGGGACACGTCGAGGTCGCGGCGCAGACCCGGGGGAGCGGTGCGGACCACCGCGGCCGGGCGTGACCTCGTGACCAGCTCGACGTGCCCCGGCCCGCGGAGTCCGATGTGGACCGGGCGCGCGGCGGTCCCGCGCCTGGTCCTTCAGGCCGGGGTCGCGGGGTGCCGCCCCGGCCGAAAGTACTAGGCGGAATCCCGTTGCGCTGCAAGGCTTTCCGGGCCGCCCTACGCTGCCGATCATGACCACCACAACGAACAGGGCCACCCCGCCGACCACCGTCGTCGCCGCGTTCCTCGGCTTCCTCGTCTCCGCCGTCACCGCGCCGGCCACCATCGCGCTCCTGATCGGCTCGCGCGAACAGGTCGTCGACGCCGTGCGGTCCGGCGCGCCGTCGATGCCCGACGAGCAGGTCCAGGGCGCCGCCACCGTCGCGCTGGGCCTCGCGGCCGGGATCGCGCTGCTGGTGGCGCTCGTCCAGCTCTGGCTGGCGTTCAAGCTCAGGGCGGGCCGCAACCGGGCGCGCGTCGTGCTGGCGGTGCTCACGCTGGTCCAGGTCGTGTCGCTGGTGACCGGCGAGGGCAACGCCGCGGGCTACGGGAGCGGCGTGGTCGCCGTCACGGCGCTGGTGCTGGCCTACCTGCCCGCGTCGAACGCCTACTTCGCCGCCGTCGGGCGGACCCGGTAGGCGGCGGCCCCCGGGAGCGGGAGAATGCCCGCATGACCGCCGTGGGACCGCCGGCACGGCGCAGCGTGTTCGTGGCCGAGGTCGTCGTGCTGCTCGCGGCGACGGTCGCGGACAGCGTGCTCGCGGCCCGCGCGGACGTGCCGAGCGGGCCGCTCGCCCCGCTGCTCACCGCGGTCCTGCCGTCCGCGGGCGCCGCGGTGGCCGTCCTCGCGGTGCTGCGCCGCAGGTTCCCGCGGCGGGTCGGGCCGCTGGCCGGCGCGGTCGTCGGGTTCTCGCTGCTGAGCACGCTCGGCGCCCTGCTCGTCGGGCCGCCCGCAGCGCACCCGGTGGTGACCGAGGTCGTGGCCGCCGTGCTGCTGGTCGGCGCCGGGTGCCGCCGGCTGCCCCCGGTGCGGGCGGCGGTCGTCGCGGTCGCGGCCGGCGCGGCCGTCGTGCTCGCCCCGGTCGCGCGCCACGGCCCGGACGCGCCGGCGACGCTGTTCTCCGTGGCCGCCGCGCTGGCCTGGGGCGCGGCGCTCGCGCTCGGCCTGGTCCTGCGCGACGCCGACGCGCGCCACCGCCGCGAGCTGGAGCGGGTCCGCGCCGACGACCGGCTGCGACTGGCCCGTGAACTGCACGACCTGGTGGCGCACCACGTCACCGGGATCGTGGTGCGGACCCGCGCGGCGCAGGTCCTGGCGGGCAACCCCCTCGCCCCCGTGCAGGACCCGCAGGAGGTCTACGGCGAGATCGAGGAGGCGGCGGCGGAGGCGCTGACCGCGACGCGCCGCCTGGTCGGCCTGCTGCGCAGCAGCGACGACCCGCTGCCCGCGCCGGGCGGCGGGGCGGGGGACGTGCTGCGCACGGCGGCCGGCGCCGCGCCCGCGGAGGTCGCCGACGACGTCGAGGCGCTGGCGCTCCCGCCGCAGGTGTCCGACGCCCTGCACCGGGTGGTGCTGGAGGCGGTGACCAACGCCCGCCGCCACGCGCCGCGCGCCACCGGCGTGGGGGTCGCCGCCCGCGTCGAGGACGGCGAGCTGGTGGTGGAGGTGGCCAACGACGGCGTGCCCGCCGGACCCGTCGGCGTCGGCTACGGCCTCACCGGCATGGCCGAGCGCGTCGAGGCCCTGGGCGGCGCGCTGGCCGCCGGTCCCCGGCCCGGCGGCCGGTGGCTGGTCACCGCGCGGGTGCCCCTGGGACCGGACGACGACCCGTTCGAGCACCTGCCGAGGGGGACCTGATGCCGATCCGCGTGCTCGTCGCCGACGACCAGACCCTCGTCCGCACCGGGTTCCGGCTCATCCTCGACGCCGACCCGGGCATCGAGGTGATCAGCGAGGCCGCCGACGGCGAGGCGGCGGTGCGGCTGGCGCGGCGGCTGCGCCCCGACGTGGTCCTGATGGACATCCGGATGCCCCGGCTCGACGGGCTGCGGGCGACCGAGCTGCTGGCCGGGCCGGGCGTCGAGGACCCGCTGCGCGTGGTGGTCGTGACGACCTACGACGTGGACGAGAACGTGTACGCGGCGCTCCTGGCCGGCGCCTGCGGGTTCCTGCTCAAGGACATCCGGCCGCGGCTGCTCGTGGAGGCGGTGCACGCCGCCGCCCGGGGCGAGGCGATGGTCTCGCCGTCGGTGACGGTGCGGCTGCTGCGGCACTTCACCGCCGGGACGGGGCGCGCCGCGCCGGACGTGCCGCTGACCGCGCGGGAGCTGGACGTCGTGCTGGCCGTGGCGCGCGGTCGGACGAACGCGGAGATCGCGAGCGGGCTGCGGATCTCGCTGTCCACGGTGAAGTCGCACCTGGCCAACGTGCAGGGCAAGATCGAGGCCCGCAACCGCACCGAGATCGCCGTGTGGGCCTGGCGCAACGACCTGGTCAGGTGACCGCGCCCGGTCGGGTGACCGCGCCCGGTCGGGTGACCACGCGCACCACGACCGTGCGCGCCACCAGGTCCCCGAGCCGCTGGTGCCGGGGCGTCACCGCGATCAGCACCGCGCCGACCAGCCCCAGCAGCATGCCGTCCACCGCCATCAGCACCCAGCGCACGGAGTAGTCCCGCAGGGACGGCACGCCGCCGCGCAGGGTGGTGATCCGCAGGCCCAGCCACCGCATCGCGGGTGTCGAACCGCCGTGCCGGTGCGGGTACCAGACCTCGATCCACAGCGTGCCGAGGAACGCGACCACCACCATCGCGGCCATGGGCAGCACGGTGAACGCCCCCGGCGGCCCGCCGAGCCGGATCACCGCCACCGCGACCAGGACGCCCGGGACCAGGGCGAGCAGGGTGGCGAGCAGCAGCAGGGCGAACTCGATGACGTGCTGCCAGTAGCGGCGCAGGACGGTCGACCGCGCGCCGGCGGGGTCGACGGCGGGCTTCGTCACGTCGGTAGTGTGCCGCCCGGTCGTTCCGCGCGGCGGGACGGGGTCCGTGTCGTCCGCGCCGCGGCGGGTACACCGCCGGGGTGAGTCCTCAACCGTGCGTCGCCGCGTCCAGCCAGTGGGTCGACGAGGACGGTGTCCGGCAGCCGTCGGGCGACGTGCACGCCTGGGAGCCGGGCACCAACCAGACGCTGTGCGGGCTGGCGCTCAGCCGCAGCCGGCTCGGCCGGTTCCGGCACGTCCCGTGGTCGGACGCGGTGTGGCTGGCGCAGACCGCGGACCAGGTCGTCGCGCTGTGCCCGCGCTGCGTCGCGGCCACCACCCCGAGGTCCGAGCGGGGCGGTCGCCGGTGGACGCGGGTGCGGCCCCGCCCGTGATCCGTCCACGTGAGACGCGCCGGGGGCTTCACGTGGCGTGATGGCCATGTGAGACCGGTGGGGGAATGGCGCATTGACATGTTTCGAGAACCTCATCGAAACTTTAGGCCGTCGGCACGCGGGGCCATCGGCCGCTGCCGTCGCCCCCCCCACCGCCCGGAAGGAGATCAAGGGTGATCATCGGTTCGGGCCGCGCGAAGATACGTTCGGCGGTCGTCATGTCAGCGGTAGCGGCGCTCACGGTCGTCGGATCGGCCACCCTGATAGCGAAAACCGCGCCGGCGCGGGCGGCGGGTGAGGTGGTGGCCGCGGCGGTGGAGGACGACGGGGCGGACTGCGCGGTGTCGCTGCCGGGCTCGTCGCCGTCGAACTCGCGGTTGCCGGACCCGTTCACCAGGGTCAACGGCACCCGCATCACCTCGAAGGCGGACTGGCGCTGCCGGCGCGCGGAGATCCGCGAGACCGCCGAGCGCTACGTCTACGGGGACAAGCCCGCCAAACCCGCCACGGTCACCGGCACCGTGTCCGGCACGAACATCACGGTCAACGTCGCGCACAACGGGCGCTCCGCGAGCTTCTCCGCGGGCGTGCAACTGCCCTCGGGCACCGGCCCGTTCCCCGCCGTGCTCGTCGTGGGCGGCTTCGGCGCGGACACCGCCGCCATCCGCGCCGCCGGCGCCGCCGTGATCAGCTACGACCCCATCGCGGTCGGCCGCGAGGGCACCGGACGCGCCAACAAACAAGGCGCCTTCTACACCCTCTACGGCAACACCAGCACCACCGGCCTGCTCGCCGCCTGGGCCTGGGGCGCCTCCCGCGTCATCGACGTCGTCGAACAGGTCGGCGGCACCGTGCTGCGCCCCGACGCCTTCGGCGTCACCGGCTGCTCCCGCTACGGCAAAGCCGCCTTCTCCATCGGCGTGCTCGACCAACGCGTCGCCCTGACCATGCCCATCGAGTCCGGCACCGCCGGCCTGCCGATCTACCGCGGCGTCAACGCCGAAGGCGGCCAGACCCTCTCCAGCGCCTACGGCGAGCAGCCCTGGTTCGGCGACGCCTTCGGCTCCTACACCGGAAACCCCAACGGCCTCCCCATCGACACCCACTCCCTCGTCGCCATGGTCGCCCCCCGCGGCCTGTTCGTGATGGACAACCCCCACATCGCCAACCTCGGCCCCCGCTCCGCCTCCGTCGCCGCCCTCGGCGGCGCCGAGGTCTACAAGGCGCTCGGCGCCGGCAGCAACCTGCTCTACCACTCCAACGTCTCCGACGGCACCCACTGCGCCAACCGCTCCGAATGGCGCACCCCCCTCCAGCAGGCCATCGGCAAGTTCCTCCGCAACACCGGCACCTTCACCGGCGGCATCCAGATGCACAGCAAGGCCACCGGCAACCTCGCCCAGTGGCGCGACTGGACCACCCCCACCCTCACCGACGGACCCGGCGACACCACCACGACCACCACCACCACCACCACGACCACGACCGGCACCACCACCACGACGACCGGCACCACCACGACGACCACGACGACCACGACGACGCCGGGCGGTGCCGGCTGCACGGCGTCGGTGTCGCTCAACCAGTGGACGGGCGGGTTCGTCGCCACGGTCAAGGTCACCGCGGGCTCCTCGCCGATCACCGGGTGGTCGGTCGCGATGACCCTGCCGGCGGGGGCGACCGTCACGAACTCGTGGAACAGCAACCGCAGCGGGAACAGCGGCGCGGTCGAGTTCACCAACGTCGGCTTCAACGGCTCCGTCGCCGCGGGGCAGTCGACCGAGTTCGGCTACCAGGCCACCGGTTCCGGCGCGGGCATGACGCCCACCTGCTCGGCCAGGTAGGAGCGGTTCCGGTGCGG
>NZ_JBPKJK010000222.1:0-12277 GCF_051756985.1 Saccharothrix sabaoui | reverse complement strand
GCGTGCTCGGCCAGCAGCAGCTGGCACATCTCCGTGCTGCCCTCGATGATCTCCATGAGCTTGGCGTCGCGGTGGGCGCGGGCCACCACGTGCCCGTCGCGCGCGCCGGCCGAGGCGAGCACCTGGACCGCGGCGGCGGCCCCCTCGACCGCCCGCTGCGCGCTCTCGTTCTTGGCCAGCAGGGTGGCGATCACCGACTCCGGCGACCCCTCGTCCCAGCAGCGGCTGGCGTGCTCGCACAGCAGGGTCGCGACGCGTTCGCCGCTGACCAGGTTCGCCAGGTGCCGGGCCACGAGCTGGTGCGCGGCCAGCGGCCGGCCGAACTGCTCGCGGGTCGCCGCGTGCCGCACCGCCGCGTCCCGGCACGCGCGGAGGATGCCGACGCAGCCCCACGCCACCGACTTGCGCCCGTAGGCCAGCGACAGCGACACCAGGAACCCCGGTGCCGCACCGGCCCCGAGCACCGCGGACGACGGCACGCGCACGCCGTCCAGGGAGACCGAGGCGTGCCCGGCCGCGCGGCAGCCCAGCGGCTCCGCGACCCGTTCGACGGTCACCCCCGGCGCGTCGGCGGGCACCACGACGGCCGCGCCGCCGCCGTCGGCGTGCAGGCCGAACACCACGAGCAGGTCCGCGTAGTGCGCGGCGGTGACCCACACCTTCCGCCCGTCGACCACGACCGCGTCGCCGTCCGGGCGGACGGTCGTGGACATCGCGCCCAGGTCGCTCCCGGCGTGCGGCTCGCTGAACCCCACGGCGGCCAGCTCGCCGCCGGTCAGCCTGGCCAGGTACGCCGCGCGCTGGGCCGGGTCGCCGAGCCGCTGCACGGTCCACGCCGCCATGCCCTGCGAGGTCTGCACGCTGCGCAGCGAACCGCAGAGGCTGCCCGCGTGCGCGGTGAACCCGCCGTTCTCCAGGCTCGTCCAGCCGAGGCCGCCGTGCTCGACGGGCACCTCGGCGCACAGCAGGCCGTCCGCGCCGAGGCGGCGCAGCAGGTCCACCGGCAGCACGCCGGTCCGGTCCCACCCGGCGGCCCGGTCGCCGACCAGCCCGGTCAGCCGCGCCGCCTGCGCGGCGGGGGAGGCGGCACCCCCGACACCCCCGACACCCCCGACACCCCCGGCACCCTCGACATCCCCGGCGACCGCGCTCACCAACCGAACCCCGCCGAGCCGATGAGCCGCCACCGGGTGCCCAGGTGACCGTCCTTCGTGGACGCGCGGCGGCCCGCCGGCACCCGCGGCCGGGCCTGCTCGGGACCGCCGTCGGTCCGCAGGACCAGCCGCTGCACGTCGCGCAGCTCCTGCCCCGGCTCGCTGCCGAGCTGCTCGATCAGCAGGTTCCGGGTGTGCAGGAACGCGGCCAGCGCGTCGGACTGGCGGCCCGCGCCGTGCAGCGCGAGCATCAGCCGCGTGGTCAGCGACTCGCGCAGCGGGTGCGCCCGCACCAGGTGCGACAGCTCCGGCACCAGCTGGGCGTGCCGGCCGAGCTGGAGCTCCAGGTCGATCCACCACTCCAGGGTCTGCATCCGCAGCTCCAGCAGCGGCGGCACCTCCACGTCCTGCAACGCCGAGGAGGGCACGTCGAGCAGCGGCGCGTCCCGCCACAGCGCCAGGGCGGAGGACAGCGCGGCCGACGCCTCCGCGTACCGGGCCTCCGCGGCCAGCTCCGCCGCGTGGCCGTGCAGCTCGAAGAACGTCGTGAGATCGCTCTCGCCGGCGTGCACGGTGACCATGTAGCCCGGCGCCCTGGTGGTGATCCGCTCCGCCGCGAGCGGCCCGAGGGTCCGGCGCAGGCGCATCACGTACGTCCGGATGGTGGGCACCGCGCTCGGCGGGAGCGCTTCGCCCCACAGGAACCAGGCGATCCGGTCGATGGACACCACCCGATTGCTGTAGAGCAGCAGTCCGGCGAGGATGACGCGTTGTTGGGCGGCCGGTATCGACAGTTCCACGCCGTCCACCACGGCCTCGGTCGGGCCGAACACCCCGAAGCGGATACGAGGTTCCGGTGAGCGGGTGTCCCGTGCGCGTCCCATAGAGTGCCTCTCCATCCCGCCGCGCCCCGTGCGGGCGCGGCGAACGCGTTCCCATCGTGCTGCGTCCATAGCCGGGAAATCAATGGGCTTGACGGTGCAGAACGCGGCATTCGACGTCGGTCATTCGTTCCCCGGCTCGTCGTAACGAGTTCGCAACACGGGGACCTGCGCGGGCGCGGGGGCAAATGCGCTGGTGGACCGCAAAAATCGGATCTCCTCCTGTCGGTGGGACGTGGAATTTCCGGCAGTTCCCGGCACACCCCGGTACCGGGACGTCCGGTATGGCCATTCGCGGACCCGTGGTCCTTCCGTCTTACACCACCGCCGCTGCGCATACTCCTAGGGAAATCCGCGCCCCGGTCAACCGTGAACGCCCGATGGCCGCCAATGCGGTGTGCGCCGGCGCAATTCGGTATCGTGCGACCGGTGCCGCCGAGTGCCGCCAGCCCGGGTACCGGCTCGGCCGGGCGAAGGTATGCCGATAGGCCGGACCGCCCTTTCCGGTTCCGGTGGACCGCGCCAATGCGGAAATCGAACCGCGCGGCGGACGGGTGAAATCCGTGAACGGCGGTTCACCCCGCCGGCGCCCGACCCGGGTGGCGCGCCACGTACGCGTCCAGCAGCCGGTCCAGGTAGGCCGGGCCGCCGACCGGGGCCGACCCGGGCAGCAGCGCGCGCAGCCGGGCGGTCGACACGACGGTCCGCACGGGCACCGCGTCGACGACCTCCTGCCGGGCCGGCAGCCCCATCCGGGCCTGCACCCCCGCGGCGATCCCGGTCACCGGGTACGGCGTGCCCGAGGCGACGTTCAGCACCTCGTCGCGCACACCCGCCGCCAGCAGGCCGTCCACGGCGGACACCACGTCCCGCACGTCCACCAGGTCGCGGTGGGCGCCCCGGTGCAGCCGGACCACCCCCGAGCGGACCTGCTCGACGAACGCGGGCAGCAGCTGGTGCGGTCGCTGGCCCGCGCCCACCACGTGCGACAGCCGCAGCGCCAGCCACCGCACGCCCGAGTCGGCCACCTGCCGCTCCAGCGCCAGCTTGTGCCGCCCGTAGGGCGAGGCCGGGTCGACCGGGTCGTCCTCGGTCGCCGGCCGGTCGGTGGAGCCGTACATCGCGTGCGACGCGGTGGACAGCACCACCAGGGTCAGGCCCTCCCGGGCGCACCGGCGGGCCACCTCGGCCGCCAGCTCGCGTTCCCGCGCCAGCTCGGCCGGGTCCGTCACGTGCGTGCTCGACACGCCGGCGGCCAGCACGCACGCGTCCGGGTGCCGGTCGGCGATCCCGGCGAGGTTGCCCGCGATGAACCCGCGCCCGACGACGCGCATCAACGACCCCTGGGCGCGGTGACGGTGCGCGCGACGGCGCGGACGGCGTCGACCAGCTCGGCGGTCCGCCGGGTGCCGGCCGAGGCGGCGCGGGGCTCCGGGACCGCGCCGCCCCGGGCGGCCCGCACCGCGTCCGCGAACGCCACCGCCGCCCGCGCGAACTGGTCGGCCGCGGGCAGCGAGACCTCCTCCACGTGGTCCTGCTCCTCGATCCGCAGCACCGGCCGGTGCGTCGCCGGCGGCGTGAACGCCCGGTCGAGCGACAACCGGCCGGTCGAACCCCACAGCTGGTAGCGGCACGTGTAGCTGTGCCGGAAACCGAACTCGGCGGTGACGACGACGCCCTCGGCGGAGGTCAGCAGCGCGCTGCCGGACACGTCCACGCCGGTGCCCGGGTCCACCCGCAGCACCGCGCCCACCGGCTCGATGTCGTCGCCGAGCAGCACCTGCGCCATCCGGAGGGGGTAGACCCCGGCGTCCAGCAGCGCGCCGCCGCCCAGCTCCGGCCGGTTGCGCACGTCGTCGTCGGGCGGCGGCGGGAAGCCGAACGAGCCGGTGAAACCGCGCAGCTCGCCGAGCCGGCCCGCGTCGCGCAGCCCCCGCACCGCCTCGTGCACCGGGTGGTGCAGGAAGGTGAAGTTCTCCCGCAGCACCAGGCCGCGCTCCCCGGCCAGGCGCAGCAGGTCCGCGGTGTCCGCCGCGCTCGTCGTCAGCGGCTTCTCCGCCAGCACGTGCTTCCCGGCGGCCAGCGCGGCCCCGGCCCACTCGCGGTGCAGCGCGTTGGGCAGCGGCACGTACACCGCGTCCACGTCGTCCCGCTCGACCAGCGCCGCGTACCCCTCGACCGCCTCGCCGCCGAACCGGCGCGCGAAGGACTCCGCCCGGGAGCGGTCGCGGCTGGCGATCGCGGTCACCACCACCCCCGGCGCGGCGGTGAACGCCGGGAGCATCCGCCGCCACGCGGTGGACGCCGCGCCCACCACCCCGACCCGCACCAGCCCGCCCACCGGCTGCCCGCCCACCGTTCGCCCGGCCATCAGGGGTTCCCTCCCCGCGACGCGACCGGGTCGTCCTGCGACCCGCCCAGCAGGCCGTGCAGGCACGCGACCAGGCTGCGCGCCTGCACGTTCACGTAGTGGCTGTGCCGCAGCAGCCCGACGACCTGCTCCGCGGTCATCCACCGGTAGCGCGACGGCCCGTCGCCGCGCCCGGCGGCCTCGGACACCCCGGACGGGTCCACCTCGACGATCAGGTACCGGGTGAGCGCCCGGTAGAACCGGCCGCCCTCCTCGGACAGCACGGTGTCGAACCGCACCCGGTCGGGCGGCGCATCGAGCACCAGGTCCAGGAACGGCGGCCGGGCGTCGCCGGGCAGGTGCACGTAGGACTCCGGCGTGCACTGCACGGTCGGCGCCAGCTCGACGAAGTCCAGGTAGCCGGGTTCCACCCGGGCGTTGACCAGCAGGTGCAGCACGCCGCTGAACCGCGCCACGAGGAACGCCACGACGCCGAGCCCGTGCGGGGCGATGATCGGCTGGGTCCAGTCGGCGACCTCGCGGTCGCCGCCGTGCACCGCGACCGCCCGGATGTCGAAGAACGCGCCCGTCTCGTGCGCGATCCGGTCCGCGCCCCGGTGCCAGCCGCGCACGTCGAGCAGCGGCACGGGCGTCGCCTCGACCTCCCGGCGCGACCGCAGGTCGGTCAGCCAGCTCAGGATCGCGCCGTCGGTGTGCAGCGCACCCCAGGACGACCCGGTCGAGCGGGCCAGCGCCGCCCGGAACCCGTCGCCGCCGCAGCCCAGCTCGTCCACCAGGTCCGGCCCGGTGAACGGCAGGCAGGACAGCACCGTGCGGGTGTTCATGTTCACCAGCACGTCCACGGCCAGCAGCTCGTGCACCTGCCCCAGGGACAGCCAGCAAAACCCGTCGCGCACCTCGACGTCGCCGCGCGCCTCCACCACGATGTTGCGGTTGCGCTTGCGGTAGAACCAGGAGCCCTGCTCGGACTGGAGCACGTCGGCGAGCACGGTGTCCGGCGACGCGGACAGGAACAGGTCCAGGTACGGCACGGCACGGCCCCGGTGCACCGCCGTGTAGTTGCTCCTGGTGGCCTGCACGGTGGGGGACAGCTCCAGCACATCGCGGTTGCCCGGCTCCGCCTTGGCCTGCATCAGGCAGTGCAGCACCCCGTCGAACTCCTTGACCAGGATGCCGAGCACGCCGGTCTCCGGCTGGTTGATGATCGGCTGCGACCAGCTCGCCACCGGGCCGTGCGCGGTGGTCACGGCCAGGCCCTCGACGGAGAAGAACCTGCCGCTGTCGTGCACCAGGTTGCCGGTGCCCGGGGCGAAGCCCCAGCCGACCAGGTCGGCGAAGTCGATGCCGGTGACGACGGTGGACCGCGCGCGGTCCAGCCGGTCGGCGAACCAGGCGCGGAACCCGGGCGTGGACACGACCGCGCCCCGCCGGGACAGGTTCGAGCGCGCGATGCGCAGCGCCGGGCCCGGTCCCGGGGTCCGCAGCGGGCTGCCCGGCGTGATCGGTGACGCGGTCACGGTGCCTCCAGGGGTCGGGTGGTGACGTCCGAGCGGCGTCACCGCCCGGCGGCGTACGCCTCGACGACGTCCGCGGCGTGGCGGACGCCCCGGTCACCGCGCACGGCGCGTGCCAGGGCCGCGGCCCGCCGGGCGACCGCCGGGTCGTCCACCGCCGCGCGCACGGCGGCGGCCAGCGCCCGCCCGGTCAGCCGGGAGTAGGGCACCGGTGGCGCGGCGACCCCGAGCGCGGCCATCCGGCCCGCCCACACCGGCTGGTCCGCGTAGCAGGGCACGACGACCTGCGGCACGCCCGCCGCCACCACGGCCGCGGTGGTGCCCCCGCCACCGTGGTGCAGCACGGCGGCGGCCCGGGGGAGCAGCCACGCGAAGTCCGCGGTGTCGGTGCGGATCGCGTCGACGTGGCCGGGCAGCTCCTCGTCCGGACCGCCGACGACCACCAGCCGTCGCCCGGTCTCGACCGCGGCGGTCACGCTCGCCGCCAGCAGCGCCGAGCCGCCCACCAGCCACGAGCTGCCGAACGCGGCCACCAGCGGCGGGTCGCCGCCCTCGACGAACCCGGTCAGTGCGTCCGGCTGCTCCCAGCGGACGTCGTCCGACCAGTAGCCGGTGACGTGGCAGTGCGCGGGCCAGTCGGCGGGGCGCGGCACCACGTGCGGGCTGAACTGGTACAGGATCGGCCGGACCACCCCGTCGTCGCGGAACGGCGAGCGGAGGCCCAGCCCCGGCAGCCCGGCGGAGGTCCGGCCGGCGTTGACCTCGTGCCGGTACAGCAGCCACTCCAGCGCGCCGGTCGCGCGGTGGGTCGCCCTGTTGTACCACCCGCCCAGCGGCAGGGCGGGCGCGCCGAGCGCGGGCCAGGCGGCGGTCGCGGTGGTCGGCCACGAGGCGACCGAGCACCACGGCGCCGACGGCCGCACGAGCGCCCCGATCCGGGTCAGGGTGGTGTTCACGACCAGGTCCGCGCCCTCGGCGGCGGCCACCAGCTCCTCGGTCACGGCCCGCCGCCCCGCCGCGTCCGGCCGCGGCGCGGCCAGCGCCATCCGGTACAGCGACGGCCCCCGCCGCAGCGCGGCCCGCACCCCCGGGTCGGTCAGCAGGGTGGTGGCGTAGCCGGGGGGAACGGTGTCCAGCGCCCGGAACCCGATCCCCGCCTGCTCCGCCATGCCCTTGAAGTCCACGCCGCTGACCAGCACCGCCTCGTGCCCGCGCCGGCGCAGCTCGGCCCCGAGCACCGCGAAGGGCTGCACGTCGCCGCGCGAGCCGATGGTCAGCAGGACGACGCGCATCGTTCTCCTCCGGGCGGGCAGGGGGCGGAGCGGTCGTCCGGGCGGCACCTCGACCGACCTCCCACGCTAGGAGCCGCCCGTAGCGCCCGGATATCGCCGCTGCCGCCTGCTGCCCGCCGCCTGCTGCCTGCCGTCTGCCGCCGCCGCCCGCTGCCTGCTGCCGCCGCCGACCGCCGCTGCTGCTGCCGCCGACCGCCGCCGACCGCTGCCGCCTGCCGCTGCCCGCCGGCCGGCTCAGGGCACGACCACCAGCTTGCCCACCGCGTTGCCCGCCTCCATGTCGGCGTGCGCCGCGGCGATCTCGTCCAGCGCGTACACCCGGTGCACCGGCACGGTCAGCCGGCCCTCGGCGACCGCGTCGAGGAAGCCCTGGAGCACGGCGGGCGGCAGGTCGGAGGCGTCGCCGCCGTACGCGGACAGCCGCACGCCCCGGGGCAGGTAGCCGATCGGGTAGAAGTCGCGGACCGTCCACTCCTCGGCGAGCATCCCGGCGAAGCAGGCGACGCCGTGCACGGCCACCGCGCGCAGCGTGTCGGGCAGCGTCGTCGTGCCGACGAGTTCGAGCGCCGCGTCCACCCCGTCCGGCACGATCGCGCGGACCCGCGCGGCCACGTCGCCGTCGTCCAGGAGGGGGTGGTCGACACCGGTCCTCGCGAGGTCGGCGAGGCGCTCCGGGCGGCGGGTCGTGGACAGCACGGTCAGGCCGCGGTCCTTGGCCAGCACGGCGGTCGCGAGGCCCACCGACGACGTGCCGCCGCGGATCAGCAGGGTCTGGCCCGCGCGGGCGTCCAGGCCGGTGGTCAGCGCGCCGTGCGCGGTCTGGAGCATCTCCGGGACGGCGCCGAGCACCGACCAGTCCAGGGCGGACTCGAACGGCACCACCTGCGCCGCGGGCACGAGGGTGTACTCGGCGTAGCCGCCGTCGAACACCCGGCCCATGCCGCCCATCATCGCCGCGACCTGCTGACCGGGCGTGAAGCCGTCGCCCTCGACCACGACGCCGGTGGCCTCGATGCCGGGGACGCGCGGGAACACGACGCCCTCCGCCAGGCCAAGCCGGGTGTGCAGCTCCGAGCGGTTGAGCCCGAACGCCCGCACCCGGATCAGCACCCAGCCGGGGCGCGGGGTCGGCACGGGGAGCGTGCGGACGCGCAGCGCGCCCGGGTCGCCGGGGCCGTCGAGCACGACGGCGCGCATGGTCCCGCTCATCGGGTTCCTCCCAGGTGGTCCAGCAGCCGTGCGACGAACTCGCCGAACCGCCGCTGCTCGTCGTCGGTGAGGACGCCGTCGAGCAGGTCGGCCACGGCGGCGTCGTAGGTGGTGGTGGCGGCGGCCAGGGCGGTCGCCCCGGCGTCGGTGAGGGCGACGCGGGCGGCGCGGCGGTCGTCCGGGTCGGGCAGCCGCTCCAGCAGGCCGGCCCGCTCCGCCCGGTCGACGAGCTTGCTCGTCCCGCCCACGGTGACCCGCAGCGCGACGGCCAGGTCGCCCACCCGCACGCCGCCGGGCGTCCTCGCCACGACGTGCAGCGCCTCGAACGCCGACAGCGCCAGGTCGTGCTCCGCGCGCAGGAGCGCGTCCACGCGGTCCCACAGCGCGATCTCCAGCCGGACGAGGCCGATGCCCCAGTCGACCCGGTCGAACCCCATGTCGCCTCCACTCGTTGCCCGGGAAGAATATTACCAGGAATCAAGTTCCCTGGAAGGTAACGACGTGGTGCACGGTCCAGACCTCTGTCGGAGGTTGAGCGGTTCAGCTGCGAGAGCGCTCCCATCTGTGAAGTTTCTTGTTGTCTTCTGCGTAGGTCTGTGGATAGATGGGCGACGATGTGATGGGCCTCATAGCCGAGCCCCGAGGAGAACTCCATGCCCCCTGCCGCCCGCCGGCCGGTCGCCCTGTTCCTGGCACTGCTGCTCCTCCCGTTCCTCCCCCTGCCCGCGACCGCCGCCGCGCCGCCCGCGCCCGTGACCGCCGCGCCGCCCGCGCACGGCCTCAAGGGCGAGTACTTCCGGATGTCCGCGCCCGGCGCGCGCGACTTCGCCGACACCGGCGGCACCACGCTGGAACCGAACGTCGACTTCGCCGACCTGACCGGCACGTTCCAGCAGCTCACCGGCCGCACCGAGCACACCACGGCCCGCTGGACCGGCAGCCTCACCGCGCCCGCCACCGGCGACTACGCGTTCCACGCCATCGGCGACAACGGCTTCCGGCTGTTCCTCGACGGCGCGCCGGTCATCGACCACTGGGTCGGCGACTGGGACGTCGAGCAGCACAGCGCGCCGGTCCACCTCGTCGCGGGCGAGCGGCACGACTTCCGGATGGAGCTGTTCCAGGACGTCGGCGGCGCGAACCTGCGCCTGCGCTGGTCCACGCCGACGCTGGCCAAGCAGCCGGTCCCGGAGACGGCGTTCCTGCCGCCGGCCGACTTCCCCGTCTACCCGGTCGGCCTGACCGTCTCACCGGACGGCCGCCGGCTGGAAGCCGCCTTCGACCAGCGGGTGACCGCCCTGGGCGACCTGAAGTCGCACCTGAGGGTCGAGGTCGACACCGTGCCGTTCCCGGTCGAGTCCGCCGCCGTCGACCGCCGCGACCGCACCAAGGTCGTCGTGGCGCTCGGCGCGACCGTCCAGGAGCCGCAGCGCGTCCGCGTCACCTACGACGGCGGCGGCGGCCTGGTCGTCGGCGCGGAGACCGTGCCGCGGGTCATCCGCACCGCGACCAACACCTCCACCCGGCGGCTGAAGACCGAGTGGGGCGAGGAGCTGGACAGGAACAACCCGCTGCCCGAGTACCCGCGCCCCCAGCAGGAGCGCGACGACTGGCTCAACCTCAACGGCCAGTGGGAGTTCTCCGCCGCCACCGAGGGGCAGCAGCCCCCGTTCGGCCGCAGGCTGCCCGAGAGGATCACCGTGCCGTTCCCGGTGGAGTCCCAGCTGTCCGGGCTGGAGCGCCACGAGGACCACATGTTCTACCGCAGGCACTTCGAGGTCCCGCGCGACTGGCGGATCGGGCGCGGCCAGCGGCTCAAGCTCAACTTCGGCGCGGTCGACCACCACGCCCGCGCCTGGGTCGACGGCACGCTCGTCGCCGAGCACACCGGCGGCTACACCGCGTTCACCGCGGACGTCACCGACGCCCTGCGCGGCGGCGGCCGGCACGAGCTGATCGTGGCGGTCACCGACACCACCGGCGACGACCAGCCGATCGGCAAGCAGTCCCGCAACCCCGGCGGCATCGTCTACACCCCGTCCTCGGGCATCTGGCAGACCGTGTGGCTGGAACCCGTCCCGGACCGGTCGATCGACGACGTGAAGACCACGCCGGACATCACCGGGGGCACGCTCGCCGTGCGGGTGACCTCCACGACGGCCTCCGCGACCGCCCGGGTCACCGCCACCGCCCGGGACGAGCGGGGCCGGGAGGTCGGCACGGTCACCGGCCGGCCCGGCACCGACCTGACCCTGCCCGTGCCGAACCCGCACCTGTGGAGCCCCGACGACCCGTACCTCTACGACCTCGACGTGACCCTCGAAGACGGCCGCAGCAGGGACGAGGTCCGGAGCTACTTCGGCATGCGGTCCATCGGCGTGCGGCAGGTCGCGGGCTTCCCGAAGCTCGTCCTCAACGGCGAGCCGGTGTTCTCGCTGGCCATGCTGGACCAGGGCTTCTGGCCCGACGGCCTGAACACCGCGCCCAGCGACGAGGCGCTCGCGTGGGACATCAAGGCGCAGAAGGACCTCGGCTTCAACGCACTGCGCAAGCACATCAAGGTCGAGCCCGCCCGCTGGTACCACCACGCCGACAGGCTCGGGATGCTGGTGTGGCAGGACTTCGTGAACGTCAACGTCACGAACGAGACCGGCCGACAGGCGTTCCTCACCGAGGGGCGGCGCGCGGTGGAGCAGCTGCACGACTCGCCGTCGATCATCGGCTGGGTGGTGTTCAACGAGGGCTGGGGCGAGTGGGACCGCGAGGAGACCGGCCGGATCGCCGAGTCGGTCAAGGCCGCGGACCCGTCGCGGGTCGTCAACGCGCACAGCGGCGTCAACTGCTGCGCGTCGAAGGGCGACTCCGGCAAGGGTGACGTGATCGACCACCACGACTACAACAACACCGACCCGGCCTGGCCCGACGCCACCCGCGTCGCGATGGACGGCGAGCACGGCGGGTTCACCCTGCGCACGCCCGGCCACCAGTGGCCCGGCGCGCCCGCCGTGATCTACAGCGGCGTCGCCGACAAGGCCGCGCTGACCGCGAAGTACGTGTCGAACACGGAGACCCACTACCTCGACGCGGCCGGCGCGGAGCTGTCCGGCTCGGTCTACACGCAGATCACCGACGTGGAGACCGAGCTGAACGGCCTGTGGACCTACGACCGGCGCGAGATCAAGGTCGACCCCGGGCCGGTGCGCGAGATCAACCGGAGGGTCGTCGCGGCCGGCGCCGCGGCGGCCGAGCGCACCTACGACGGTGAGGGCTCGTGGTCGCTGGACGGCGACGGCGCCGACACCGCCGGCGCGCCGGACCCGGTGACCACCACCGGCGACGCGGCGTGGACGACGGGCGTGCGCGGTCGGGCGCTGGCGTTCGACGGGGACGGCGACTACGCCCAGACCGCCGGACCGGTCCTCGACACCACCGGCTCGTACTCGGTGTCGGCCTGGGTGACGGTGGACTCGCTGCCCGGCAACTACGCCACCGCCGTCAGCCAGGACGGCCGGCGCGTGGAGAACCCGTTCTACCTCCAGTACGGGCAGGGCAGGTGGGCGTTCAGCGTGCCCGGCGGCAGGCGGGCCACGCTCGCCGCGACCCCGGAACCCGGCCGCTGGTACCACCTGGTCGGCGTGCGCGACGAGGCGGCGGGCGAGACGCGCCTGTACGTCGACGGCGTGCGCGCCGCCGCCGTCCCGCTCGGCCCGGACGAGGTCGGCACCGGCCCGCTGGCCATCGGCCGCGCCCGGTACGCCGGCGTGCGCGGCGACTTCTGGCACGGCTCGGTCGACGAGGTCCGCGCCGTGGACCGCGCCCTGACCGACGCGGAGGTGGCGGAGCAGCACGCCGCCCG
>NZ_JBPKJK010000221.1:0-12395 GCF_051756985.1 Saccharothrix sabaoui | reverse complement strand
TTTGCCGTGGTGGGCAGGAATCGCCAGTGGTACCGCAGCGGGCCGCGCAGGAGGAAGGCGCGGATGTCGTCCCTGCCGCGGTACCACTCGGGCAGCGGTGGCATCGAGTAACGGGCGTCGTCGGCGAGCATCGCGACGATCGCGTCGACGTCGCCGAGGTGCCAGGCGTCGCTCCAGCGGGTCACGAGCGCGCCGACCGCCTCGTCGCCGAGGTCGCGCAGCACGGTGTGCTGGGTCGGCGTGGCCGAGTCGATCACCTTCCGGGCCCGCTGCAGGGCGCTGTTCACCGACGCGGGGGACGTACCCAGCTGGTCGGCCACCTGGGCCGCCGAGAAGCCGAGCACTTCGCGCAGGACCAGCACTGCCCGCTGGATCGCGGTCAGGTGCTGCAGTGCGGCGACGAACGCGAGTTCGACGCTCTCGCGGGCGAGGTAGTGCGCCTCGGGCGAGGTGTCGGGGTACGGCTCAAGCCAGTTGACCTCGGTGGCGGGTGCGCCGGGGTCGACGTCGACGGGCAGCGCGCGGCGTCCGCGTCGCTCGATCGCGGTGAGGCAGCAGTTGGTGGCGATCTTGTAGAGCCACGCTCGGACGAAGCCGCGGTCGTCGAGGTTGCCGACGCCGCGCCATGCTCGTACGAGCGATTCCTGCAGCGCGTCCTCGGTGTCGTGCAGCGAGCCGAGCATCCGGTAGCAGTGCGCCTTCAGCTCGTCCTGGTGCGGTGCGACCAGCTGTTCGAACGCGTCGGCGTCGCCACCGCGAGCGGCGGCGACCTTCCCACCGTGCTCGCCGACCACGCGCCGGACATCGTCATGTTCGACGTCCCGCCGCCCGAGCAGGGCGTGCGCGGCATCGAGGCCTACCGCGAGACCTGGCCGGGCTTCCTCCGGTGGCAGGCGTCCGGCGCGGTGTTCGAGATCGAGTCGCTCGACGTCACAGCAGGCACGGACGTCGCGTTCGCCGTCGCCCTGCTGCGGTGCGGTACGCCTTCGGACTTCGATCGCGACCCGGGGCGCCGACTGCGGCTGACCATCGGCCTGGTCAAGGTGGAGGGCCGTTGGACCGTCGCGCACGAGCACCACTCGTTCGCGGACAGGACGGGGGTGCCGGATGCGGCTGGTGCCGAGGTCCGGTTCCGCGGCACCCGCGTTTTCCAACGACGCGACGGCGACTGGCAGATGGTCCACCAGCACCTGTCCCTCCCGGCGGCGGGCGGCTGAGGCTCGTCATCGTGGTTGACGGCGGGGCTTGGTGCGGTGCGGGACGAGGACGGCCGCGACGATCGCGGTGGCCCGACGTGGGCGGCGGCGGCAGCGTGGTCACGGACAGGGTGGTGTACCGGTGCCGGGCGTCGCAGCGACGGACCCGGTAGTGGTCCGGGCCGGTCTCGTTCCCGGCGAACCGGAAGGTTTCCCGACGCCCCGTGTGGTCGGTCACGTGGCGGTGGCACCGGGAATCCCCCGGCGGGGATCGGTCGTTGCCGTGGTCGGTGCGCTCGCACCGGGGTTGAACAGCCAGCCCGTCGCCGTTGGATCGGGTCTCCGGGAGGTTGTCCGGTGGGGCAGGACGGATCGGCTGTGAACGTGGCGGTGTCCGCCGGTGTGCGGGGTGACGTGCCGGTGCTGCGCGTCGCGGGTGAGATCGACATGGCGACGGCGCCCGGTGTGCGCGACGCGCTGCTGAGGTGGCTGGGAGCCGCCGTGCCGATGGCCGTGCTGGACCTGACCGGGGTGGTGTTCCTGGCGTCCGACGGACTGGCGTTGCTGGCCGAAGCCGCTCACCACGCCGGCAGGTGCGGTGTGGTGCTCGCCGTCGCCGCCGGTCACCGCGCCGTGCTCAACCCGTTGAGCATCACCGGGATGCACGAGGTGGTCACGGTGCTCCCGGATGTCGACCACGCCGTGGAGGCGGTGCGCGGCCTGGTGGCCGCCCAGGTCGGCAGCCGGGACGAAGGCTGATCGACGGTTGATCGACGGTGCCGGTGCCGCACCGGTGCCGTCGGTCAACCGTTCTCGTCGGTGTCGGTGTGCGGGCTGCCCACCGGCTTGGACTGCGAGGACCCGCGCTGGCGCAGGTAGACGCTGAACACGACCATCGAGCCGATGGCCAGGAACTCCGACTGCCAGTTCTGCAGCGACCGGTTCCAGAAGTCCGGCGAGGCCAGGTACTCCCACCAGGTCACGGTGTCCTGGAAGTTCACCAGCTGCTCGTTGTTGTAGGCGCTGCGACCGGCGATGGACTGCGTGCCCCACGAACCGAGGAACAGCGCCAGCATCACCAGGCCCAGCGAGTTCGAGTACAGCCCGGTGCGCCACCCGCCCGCCTTGGCCCACGGCGGGGAGTCGGGCTTGACGTGCGCGCCCACCAGTTGCTGCTCGTCGGTCTCGCGGCCCAGCCGTTCGGCCGGTTTGGACTCGGTCGAGCCGCGCTGCACCAGCCACACGCCGGCGAGTACGAACAGGACGAACTGGAGGTACTCGGACTGCCAGTTCTCCGCGACGTCGACCGCGAAGTCCGACGAGGTGACGTAGGCCCACAGGCCGATCGGGTCGCCGCCGTCGGTCAGCCGGCGCTCGTTGAGGTCGGCGTTGCCGGCGAACGCCTGGCCGACCAGCGAGGCCAGGAACAGCAGGCCGAAGGCGAGCCCCAGGCCGTTGTCGCGCAGGAACCGCTTCACATCCCCACCAGCCCGATCACGCTGAAGCACACCAGCAGGGCCAGCACGCCCACCAGGTAGGCGTAGAACATCCCGCGTTGCGTCACGGCCCACCCACCTCGCACTCGTGCGGGTGCTCCCCGCGCGGCTCGCACCCCGCGCCCGAGACCCGCCAGCCCACCGCCAGCTCCCGCAGGAACAGCACGTCCCCGGCAGTGCGTACCCGGGCCGCGTCGCCCCACACCTCGACCTGCTCCACCGGACCGCCCGGGACGTCGAGGGCGGCGCAGTCGGTGCTGTCGCGGGCCTGCCCGGTGAGCAGGTCGCAGGCCCGCGCCGAGTCCCCGGCGGAGACCGCGGAGGTGAAGTCCTCCGCCGCCCGCCGCACCAGGTCCTCGGTGCCCGAACCGCACCCGCTCGCCACCAGCGCCGCGGTCAGCAGGGGTGCGAGGCGCACCGCGGTCGGGAAGAGCTGCCTCACCTGCACGGTCTCCTCTCGGCGTACGACACCTCCTGCTTCCCCCGTAGGGCGAAGGGCAAACCACTCCGGGGCAGGGTTGTCAGCCGCCACCGGCGTGCACGAGGCGTTGACGGCAGCCCCCGATCGCGACGACCGTGCGTGCGGGCGGAACCTCGCGTGACCACCGCTGGTCCGGTCGGGCCGGTGCGTTCGGCGAGGCTGGTCGCGGTGGGGTCGCGGTGGTCCCGGGTGTGTTCGGGGTCTCGGCGTCGCCGATTGCTTATTGGTCAGTGACCTAGTTTGCTGTCCTTGGTTATTGGTCACTGACTAAGGAGTGTGTTGTGGTGGTCGACGTGGTGGTGGTCGGGGGAGGGCCGGTCGGGTTGTGGCTCGCCGGGGAACTGGCGGCGGGCGGGGTGTCGGTGGTGGTGTTGGAGGCGCGGGACGCGCCCGATCCGCGTTCCAAGGCGCTGACGCTGCACCCGCGCACCCTGGAGCTGCTGGCCTCCCGGGGGCTGCACGAGCGGTTCCTCGCCGAGGGCGGGCGCATCCCCGGCGGCCACTTCGCCGTGCTGGAGCAGCGCCTGGACTTCTCCGCGCTGGACACGCCGTTCCCGTTCACGCTGGCGCTGCCGCAGGTGCGCACCGAGCAGCTGTTCGAGGAGCACGCGCGCGACCTGGGCGCCGACGTCCGGCGCGGCCACCGGGTGACCGGGGTCGAGCAGCGCGACGACGCGGTGGAGGTCCGCGTCGAGGGACCGGCGGGGGAGCGGGTGCTCCGCGCGCGCTACGCGGTGGGCTGCGACGGCACGCGCAGCACCGTGCGCGAAGCGGCCGGCATCGGCTTCCCCGGCACGCAGTCGAGGGTGCTGGGCCGGCTCGGCGACGTCGTGCTGGACGAGCCGCCGACCGGACCCGCCACCCGCGTGACCGGCGACGGCACGGTCATGGTCGTGCCGCTGCCCGAAGGCCGCCACCGCCTCGTGGGCATCACGCCCGAGGACCTGCGCACCGACTGGCCGGGCGAGCTGTCGCTGGAGGAGCTGCGCGCCAAGACGGCGGTGGTCGCGGGCACCGACTTCGGCATGCGCGACCCGTCGTGGCTGTCCCGCTTCGGCAACGCCTCCCGCCTCGCCGACCGGTACCGGTCCGGGCGGCTGCTGCTCGCCGGCGACGCGGCGCACCAGCACTTCCCCGCCGGTGGCGTGGGGCTCAACGTCGGCGTGCAGGACGCGGCGAACCTGGGGTGGAAGCTGGTCGCGGTGCTGCGCGGCTGGGCGCCGGACGCGCTGCTGGGCACCTACGAGACCGAGCGGCGCCCGGTGGGCGCCGACCTGCTCGCCCACACCGCGGCGCAGACCGCGTTGATGACGGACTTCACCCCCGAGGGACTCGCGTTGCGCGACCTGGTCGGCGGGCTGATCGCCACCCACCCCGAGGTGTCGCGCGACCTGGCCGAGCGGCTGTCCGCGCTCGGCGTCGCCTACCCGGCGGGCGAGGGGCACCACCCGCTGGTCGGCCGCCGCGCCCCGGCCCTGGGCGACCTGTTCACCGCCCTGCGACCGGACCGGTACGTGCTGCTGGACCTCTCCGGTGGGCTGTCCGGGGTCGCCGATGCCGCACCGGACGGCGTCGGGCCCGGTCTGACCGTGCTGGGCGGCGCGACGGCGGGCGACCGCGCCGAGTGGGCGGGTGTGCGCGCCGCCCTGGTGCGGCCCGACGGTCATGTCGCGTGGGCCGACCGGCCCGCCGATGACCTGCGGGTCGCGGTCCGCGCCGCCCTGGCCGCGATCGGCCGTTGAGGGTCGTGCCGAGGTGGACCACCTGGCGGCGCCGACGCCGTTCTCCCCGGCTCGTGGGGCTCCGCCCCGGCCCGAGTGGTGGTCGGGCCCGGCACGGTGCTGATCGCCGGGTTGTCCGCCTTCGGCGCGGGCCCGTGGGGCGTGCTGCGCGGTCGCCCCGTCCGCCGCCCCGCACGGGCGAGGCGGCTTGCGCGCGGCTGTCGGCGTGCTCCGGGGACCCGATGCCTCCGCGTAGGCTGGGACGGTGATCGAGGCGCGAGCGGGACGGCCGAGCCCCGCGCGGTTGGACCGGACCGCGGTGGTGCGCGCGGCTCTCGAAGTGCTCGACGAGTCCGGGTTCGAGGCGGTGTCGACGCGGGCCGTCGCGGCACGGCTGGACGTCCGGATGAACACCGTGCTGTGGCACGTGAAGACGAAGGCCCGGCTGCGCGAGCTGATGGCCGACGCGATCCTCGCCGGGATCGACCTGGGCGGCCTGCCGGAGCCGTGGCGGGACCGGGCGGCCGAGCTGTCCAGGCGGTTGCGGCGCGCCCTGCTCGCCCACCGCGACGGCGCGGCCGTGGTGACCGGGACCTATGCGGCGGAACCGGCCACCCTGCGCTTCTCCGAGGCGCTGGTCGCCGCCCTGCTCGCCGGCGGTGTCGACGACCACCGGGCGGCGTGGACCGCGTGGACGCTCACCTACCTCACCCTCGGGCTGGTGCAGGAGGAGCAGGCGGCGGCCAGGGGGGACGGTGTGCGCCTGGCCGGGGCGGTGGCGCCGGACCTGCACCCCGCGCTGCTGCGCACCGCCCACCACCTGGCACCGGACGCGTTCGCCGAGCGGCTGGACTTCGGCGTGGGACTGGTGCTCGCCGGCCTCGGCTGATCACCGGTGCCGACCGGCGAGACCGTGTGTCCGTTGTGGACCGACTTCCGCACCACCTGCTCGCCGCCGGAGTTCGCTCCACCGGCCCACGTGCGCTCGACGAGGGCCGACCGGCCCCGGCCTCAGGCCAGCGCGGCCAGGACCGCCCGCGCGGTGTCCGCACTGGACTGCGGGTTCTGGCCGGTGACCAGGTTCCCGTCCACCACGACGGTGCTCGACCACGCGGGACCGGTCTCCAGCACCGCGCCCAGCTCGCGCAGCCGCGCCTCCACCGAGTACGGCACGGCCAGGCCGCCTTGGCGCTCCTCTTCGTCGGTGAACGCGGTCATCCGCCGCCCGGCGAACGCGAACGATCCGTCCTCCCGCACCGCCGAGAGCAGGCCCGCCGGGCCGTGGCACAGCGCGGCGACGACCTTGCCCGCGTCGGCGAACGACACCAGCAGCCGCCCGAGCACCGGGTCGACCGCCAGGTCGGCCATCGGGCCGTGCCCGCCGGGCAGCACCACGGCGTCGTAGTCGGCGACGTCCACGTCCGCCAGCACCAGCGGCGCGGCCAACTCGTCGTCGATCGACGCCAGGTAGGCGTCGAACTCCTCCGCGCGGCTGGCGGCGTCCACCGCGGGCCGCGCGCCGCCCGGCGTGGCGATGTCCACCCGCGCGCCCGCCGCGCGCGGCACCCGCACCGACTCCACGACCTCCTCGGCCCAGAAACCGGTGGCGTGGCGCGACCCGTCGGCCAGCACCAACTCGTCGGCCGCCGAGACCACGACCAGGACCCTGCTCATCGAAAACCCCTTCCACAGTGGAACCGTCGACCACCACTCCATCACTTTTCCCCGGGTTAAGCTGGACCGAGCCATCACGTTCCTTATGGCCCGGAGTTGACGCGGTGACCGACCTCGACCTGCTGGCCACGTTCGTGGAGATCTACCGGGGCGGTTCGCTGACCGCCGCGGCCCGGCGGCGCGGCCTGACCCAGCCGGCGGTGACCGGGCAGCTCGCGCGGCTGGAGCGGGAGCTGGGCGAACCGCTGTTCATCCGCGGCGCCCGGGGCGTGACGCCGACCGCGCGGGCCGACGAGCTGGTCCGCGCGGTCGGCCCGCACGTGGACGCACTGCGCTCCGCGGTGTCCGGTGCGGACGACCGGGCGGCGCTCACCGGGACCGTGCGCCTGGCCGGCCCCGCCGAGCTGATGACCGCGCGCGTGCTGCCCGCGCTGGCCCCGCTGACCACGCGCGGCCTGCGGCTGCGGATCACCACCGGGCTCGCCGGCGACCTGCTCGCCGCCCTCGCCGACGCCCGACTGGATCTGGTGCTGTCCTCGGTGCGACCGACGGACCGGGCACTGACCGCGACGCCGTTCGCGGACGAGGAGTTCGTGCTCGTCGGCCCGCCCACCCTGGTGCGGTCGGTCGACCGGGAACTGCTCGCGGTCGACCCGGTGCGGGCGCTGGCCCACCTGCCGCTGGTGGCCTACGCCGAGGAGCTGCCCATCGTCCGCCGGTACTGGCGCAGCGAGTTCGGCCGCCGCCCGCCCAACCCCGTCGCCGTGGTCGTGCCCGACCTGCGCGCCGTCCTGGCCGCCGTGGTGGCCGGCGCGGGCATCTCCGCGCTGCCGCGCTACCTGGCCGACCCGGCGCTCGCGGCGGGGTCCGTGGAACCCGTGCACACGGCCGCCGTGCCGCCGCTCAACACGCTGTACCTCGCGACGAGGGTGGGTGGTGCGGCGGACGCGCCCGTGGCCCTGGTGCACGACCACCTGGTGGCCCGGTCGAAGGACTGGGGCAGCCTCTAGCCCGCCGACCGGGCGAACCCGCCGGCCGAACCCGGAACGGTCCCGGCGGACGCGAGCATCCAATGTTCGTCCACACCGGACGGTTTGGTTCACCGGGGTGCGGCCGTCCTTGCCCGGCTGACCTCGTGGGGTACGCGCTCGTCCCCGAAGGGACCGGCCACGAGGAGGTGTTCCGCCGGTTCGTGGGCCCGCCGCCGATGCCCGGGTCGACCACAACGCGCGGAGGGGGTCAGGACGTGACCTGGGCGAGGCGTCGCCTGCGCCGGTAGTCGGCGGCCTTCATCCGGTTCCCGCACTCCGCCATGCCGCACCACCGGCGCGGCTTGCCCCGGGCGTCGTCCACGAACAGCCTCGTGCACTCGGGCCGGCCGCACTCGCGCACCCGTTCCAGGTCCGCAGGCGACCCGACCAGCTCGATCGCGTCCCGGGCCACGGTGGACAGCGCCGCCGCGAGGTCGCCGTGCCGCTCCAGCCGGCCGTCGACGAGCACCGGCCGGACCGGCGGCGCGTCGGCGAACGCCTGGAGCGCGCCCGCGGCCACGTGCCGGTCCGCGTCGACGCGCACCGCGGCGTAGACCAGTTCGCGCAGCTCGCGGACCTCGGCCACGTCCGCCTCGTCCACCCGCGGCGGTCGGCTCAGCAGCCCGGCCAGCGTCACCCAGTCGGCGACGCTCGCGGCGTCCGGCAGCAGCTCCTCCGGCCGGTCGCGCCGCCACTTCAGCGTCCCGACCAGGTCCAACGACACCCGACCGCTCACGAAAACGTGCACGTAACCATCTTGACAGTGACGTCAAGTGCGCGCGGGCAGGTGGCCCGCAACGTCCTGGAGCGCAGACCGGAGTCGGCGTTTCACGGGCTGGCGGATCACGGTCCTCAGCCTCGCCGGGTCGGTCCGGCGCGGGTCGCCGACGTAGACCTCGTGGTGCTCGCCCGCCGGGACCAGGTCGTGGGACGGCAGGTACTCGTCGTGCAGGGCGGCCATCAACGGGGTCTCGTCGTCGTACGAGCCGATGTGCAGGACCTGCGCGCAGGTGCCTTCGTGCAGGGTTTCCCGGCGCACCTCGGCGATCGCGGGGAGCCCCTTCTTCGCCAGGGCGCGCTCCGCGGCCTCGCCGACCAGATCGTCGTCCACCCAGTCCGGCTGGCTGATCATCATGCGCCAGTGCCAGGACTCCTTGGCGCGCGCGGTGAACACCGCCGGGTCGGGTGCCCACCACAACCCCTCCAGCGGGGCGACGACGAAGTCGCGGCCGGCGTGCTTGCTCGCGAACTTCACCGCGTAGGCCACGGAGTACAGCGCCTGGACCGCCCGCGCGTAGTCCGGCGAGGTGTTCGGGTCGCCGACGCCGTCGATCGCCAGGAACTGCTGCGGGGGCACCTCGACCAGCGCCCAGGCCCTGTTCTTCGGCGCGTAGAACTCCTTCAGCGCGCGCTTCACGTCGTACGGGGGCACCCGGTGATCCTATTCCGCGCGTGTCGCCGCCCGGCCCGCGAACCGAACTCCCGTCACCGTCTTGACGGTGACGGGAGTTGTGTCCAGAATCGTGTCACCTTCTGAACGGTGACTCGGCGCGGTGGCGTGCCGACGAGCGCGCCCCGCGCCGTCACCGGTCACGACTCCCGGAGGAGGGTCCGATGACACGCGAAGAACCACCCGCGCCCGGCCCGTGGGCGCTCGACGAGTACCTGTACTTCGTCGACCGCGCCTTCGACGGCATGCTGGCGAGCCTGGACCGGCTGGGCCCCGACCGCGGCAACTCCGCACCACCGCTGCCCGGCGCCAACAGCCCTTACGCGATCGTGCACCACTGCGCCGAGGTCGTGGACTACTGGATCGGCCACCTCCTCGCGGGCCGCCCCACCGACCGCGACCGCGACGCGGAGTTCCGCGCGACGGGCGACCCCGATGGGCTGCGCGCCCGGATCACCGCCCTGCGGGGCAGGCTCCGCGACGACCTGTCCGGCGTCGACCTCACCGCCGTGCCCGCCACCGCCCCGCGCCCCGGCTACCAGGGGCCGACCCGACCGCTGACCGGCGCCGGCGTGCTGCTGCACGTGCTGGAGGAGCTGGCCCAGCACCACGGCCAGGTGGAGATCAGCCGCGACCTGCTGGAGGCGTCGTGACCACCGACCCGCTGACCACCGACCCGCTGTTCGACGACCTCCGCGTCGAGGACCTGCGCTCCGGCTACGGGGTCAAGTGGGGGCGCGTCGCCGACGACGTGCTGCCCGCCTGGGTGGCCGACATGGACTTCCCCGTCCCGCCGGTCGTGGTGGCGGCGCTCGACGACGCGGTGCGCCGCGGCGCGCTCGGCTACCCCGACTGGCCGCACGGCAACCCGCTGCGCGCCGCCTTCGCCGAGCGGATGGAGGACCGCTACGGCTGGTTCGTCGCCGCCGACGACGTCCGCGAGCACACCGACCTCATCCAGGGCCTGCAACTGACCCTCCACCTCGCCACCTCGCCGGGCGACGGCGTGCTGGTGCAGACCCCGAACTACCCGCCGTTCCTGGCCTCCGTCACCACGATGGGCCGGCGGCTCGTGGAGTCGCCCTGGCTGTCCACCCCCGACGGCTGGGCGCCCGACCTCGCCGGGCTCGACCGCGCCGCCCGGGACTGCCGGGTGCTGCTGCTGGTCAACCCGCACAACCCGACCGGGCGCGTGCTCACCCGCGACGAACTGGCCGCGATCGCGGCCATCGCCCGCCGCCACGACCTCCTCGTCCTCAGCGACGAGATCCACGCCGAGCTGACCCACGCCCCGCACGAGCACGTGCCGTTCGCGTCCCTGGACCCGGACACCGCCCGGCGCACGGTCACCCTCACCTCGGCCACCAAGGCGTTCAACCTCGCCGGGCTGCGCTGCACGGTCGCCCACTACGGCCCCGAACGCCTGCTCGCCCTGCGCGACGCCCAGCCCCCGGACCTCTACGGCGTCGTCTCCACCCTCGGCGTGGTGGGCACGCTGGCCGCCTGGCGCGAGGGCGACGAGTGGCAGCGCCGCCTGCTGCGCGTCCTGGACCGCAACCGGCACCGGACCGTCGCCGCCCTGGGGGCCACCGGCCCCGCGCCCGAGGCCGGCTACCTGCACTGGTTCCCGGCGGCGCTGCTCGGCGTCACCGGGGACGACCCGGTCGCGGAGGTCCTCGACCGGACGCGGGTCCTGCTCGACGGGGGAGCGGGGTTCGGCGCGGACGGCCACCGCCACCTCAGGCTCAACTTCGCCACCGGCGCCGCGGTCCTGGACGAGGTGCTGCGCCGGCTCACCGCGCCGGCCGCGCGGTGAGAGGGCTCCCACCGGTCACCTCCCGGCGTCGAGGAGACCCGCCTCCCAGGCCCACGCGGCGATCTCCACGCGGTTGCGGGCGCCCAGCTTCGCCTGGACCGCCGCCAGGTGCGTCTTGACCGTGCCGACCGTGACGTGCAGGGCGTCCGCCACCTCCGCGTTCGTGCGCCCGCGCGCCACCAGCAGCACCACGTCCAGCTCCCGGGGCGACAGCGGCACGTCGCGGGGCTCGCGGCGCCGGCCCGCCGGCTCCCGGAGCAGGCGCACGGTGATCGCCGGGCTCACCAGGGCCTCACCGGACGCGGCGGCGCGGATCGCCTCCACCAGCAGCGCCGCGCCGGAGGTCTTGAGCACGAACCCGGCCGCCCCGTTCAGCAGCGCCTCGCGCACGAGCGCGTCCTCGTCGAAGGTGGTGACCACGACGACCTTCGGGCCGCTGATCCGGCGCAGCGCCCCCAGGCCGTCCAGGCGGGGCATCCGGATGTCCATCAGCACGACGTCCGGGGCGAGGTCCCGCGCCAGGGCCACGGCCTCCACGCCGTCGACGGCCTCGCCCACGACCTCGATGTCCGGTTCGGCGGACAGGATCATGCGGAACCCGGTGCGGACCATCGCCTGGTCGTCGGCGATGAGGACGGTGGTCGTCACGCCCCCTCCCCGACCGGGAGGCGGGCCTCCACCGCCCAGCCCCCGTGCGGGCCCGGACCGGCGGACAGGGTGCCGCCCGCCGCGGTGACGCGCTCGCGCAGGCCGCGCAGGCCGAACCCGCCCGGCCGGTGGGTGGTGGGGTGGGCGGCGGGGCGGCCGTCGTCGGTCACGCGGACCTCGACGAGGTCGGCCGTGCGGCGGACCGCCACGTCCACGGCGGTGGCGCCCCGCGCGTGCTCGCGCGCGTTGGTCAGCGCCTCCATCACCACGCGGTGGACCGCGGCGGAGGTGCCGGGCGGCACGTCGGCGAACGGGCCGCGCACGTCGAGCGCGCCGGGCAGGCCCGAGGAGCGGCGGAACCGCTCCACCAGGGCCGGCACCTCGGCGACCCCGGGCGCCCCGTCGGCACCGGTGTCGCGCAGCAGGCCGACCGCGCGGCGCATCGCGTCCACCGCCTCGGTGCCGGCGCGTTCGATCTCCCGCAGCGCGGGCAGCACGAGGCCGGGGTCGGTGCCGGCGACCGCCGCCGCGCCCTGCGCGTGCACCACGATCCCGGCGACGTGGTGGGCGACGAGGTCGTGCAGGTCGCGGGCGAACTCGGCGCGTTGCGCGGCGCGGGCGCGCTCCAGCTCCCGCGCCCGGGCGGCGGTCGTCAGCCGCGCCACCAGACCGGCCGCCGCGGCGACCGCCACCCCGAGTGCCAGCACGAGCACGCCGACCGTCGTCCGCAGGTCCCCGACGTCGCCCCGCAGCGGCTGGACCAGGACGGACACCGCCAGGACGGGCGCCGCGACGGCCGTCCACCGGGGTTCGCCGCGCCACACCAGCACGCCGAGCACGCCGAGCAGTGCGGCGGTCGCCGACAGGGTGAAGGGCAGCCCC